>DAINCG010000148.1:0-3575 GCA_036732525.1 Pseudomonadota bacterium
CGGCGAGGCGACCGGAGATCAGTATTCCGGCATCGAGAACGTCACCGGCGGATTCCAGGGCGACTACATCGTCGGCGATTCCGGCGCCAACCGCCTGAACGGCCTCGGCGGCGGCGACCAGTTGCGCGGCGGCTCCGGCGACGACGTCCTGAACGGCGGCGCGGGCGACGACATCCTGGTCGGCGGCTCCGGCGACGACGTGCTCGAAGGCGGCGACGGGGCGGACAACCTGGCAGGCGACGCCGGCGTCGACACCCTCTCCTACGCCGGCGAAACCGCGAATATCGACGTACGCCTGTTCGCCGGAACGGCAGCCGGCGGCGCCGCGGCGGGCGACGTCTATTCGGGCGTCGAGAACGTGACGGGCGGCGCCGGGAACGACTACCTCGCGGGCGACGCCCTGGCCAACGTGCTGGTCGGCGGCGCGGGCAACGACCAGCTTCGCGGCGGGTCTGGCGACGACGTTCTGCAAGGCGGCGGCGCGAGCGACATCCTCTTCGGCAATGCGGGCGGCGACCGGTTCGACTTTACCAGCGCGCTCGGCGTCGTCGACGACATTCGGGACTTCGACGCCACGGAGGGCGACAGGCTCGGCCTCGACGACGCGGTGTTTTCGGCGCTTCTAACGGCTGGGACGCCGGCCGGCGCGCCATTGGCCGCGGCAGCGTTCACGATCGGCGCGGCGGCGACTACGGCCAGCCATCGCATCGTCTACGACGACGCAACCGGCGCCCTCTCCTACGACGCCGACGGCGTCGGCGGCGTGGCCCAGGTCCAGTTCGCGACGCTTTCGGGGGCGCCCGCGCTGTCGTCGGCGGAGTTCCTGGTGATTTAGCGAACGCCGTCGCGTATGGATTGCCGAACGGGAGCGGATTTCGCCGTTTCCCGGAACGGTCCCCTGCGACCGTGCCTCAACACGACTTGGAGCGGTCCATGCGCGATTTCACCGGCATCATCGTCGTCGTCCCGACACCCTTCGACACGTCGGGACAAATCGACGACGCGAGCGTCGAACGGCTGATCGGCCATTACCTGGATCTCGGCGTCCAGGGCCTGACGATCATGGGCGTGATGGGCGAAGGCTCGAAGCTGTCCGCCGCGGAATCGCAGGCGCTGATGCAACGGATCTTTGGGGTCGTCGACGGCGCGATCCCGGTGATCGTCGGCGCGAGCAATCCCGATGACGACGCCTGCATCGCGATCGCCGAAGCGGCGATGGGCCTGGGCGCGGCCGGGGCGATGATCTCGCCGAAGCGCGGCCTCTCGAGCGACGCCGCGGTCACGGACTATTTCGCCAGCCTCTGCGATCGGCTCGGGCCGGACGTGCCGATCTGCGTGCAGGACTATCCGCCCGCCTCGGGCGTCACCGTCAGTGTCGACGGCCTCGCTGAAATGTTCCGGGCGCTGCCCCAACTCGGCATGGTCAAGCTGGAGGACATGCCGAACCTCTGCAAGCTGACCGATCTCCTGGGGCGCTTCAAGGCAGGTCCGCAGCCGCGGCCGACCATCTTCGTCGGCAACAACGCGCTCTTCGTCGACTTGGAGCTGGAGCGCGGCGCCGACGGCATCATGACCGGGTTCGCCTATCCGGAAGCGCTGCAGCAGCTCTACCGGGCGCATGCCGACGGCGACGGGGAACGCGCCGCCGCGATCTTTGAACGCTACCTCTCGCTTGTGCGCTTCGAGGCGCAGCCGGGCGTCGGCCTCGCCGCCCGGAAGTACATCCTGCAGCGCAAGGGCGTCATCGCCAGCGCGGGGCTGCGTGCGCCCGGCTACGAGCTTACGCCCGAAGACCGCGCCGACATCGATCGGATGATGGCGCGGCTCTGAAGCCCGCCCCGGCGCGCGGAGACGAACGATGGCGCGTCGTCCGTCTCCGCCAGCCGGTCAACGCATCATCAGGCTCGGCAGCCAGGTAATGATCTCCGGGAAGATCATGCAGAGCGCGAGCCCGACGATCTGCAGAAGAACGAACGGCACTGCTGATTTGTAGATGTCCATCATCGAGATGTCGGGCGGCACCACGGCCTTCATGTAGAACAGATTGAAGCCGAACGGCGGCGTGATGTAGGCCATCTCCATGTTGATCACGAACAGGAGCGCGAACCAGAGCGGGTCGAAGCCGAGCTGGATCACGACCGGAAAGAAGATCGGCGTGGTCAGCAGCACGATGCCCGTCGGGTCGAAGAACATGCCGAGCACGAAGAAGATCAGCATCATCACGATGATCGGCCACCAGCCGTCGCCGACGCTGGTGATCAGGCTGGCGATCAGGTCGGAGGCGCCGGTCACCGCATAGAGCGCCGTGAAGACGGAAGCGGCGAAGACGATCCAGATCACCATCGCGCTGAGACGCAGGCAGACGAACAGCGCGGAGACGAAGTTGTCCCAGGTCAGCTTGCGCTTGACGGCCGCACTGACCAGCGCGCCGAACGCGCCGATCGCCGACGCCTCGCTCGGCGTCGCCAGGCCGAAGAACATCGAGCCCATCACCGCAAAGATCAGAGCGATCGGCAGAATCAGACCGCCCAGGAGGCGGAACTTCTCGCCGGGCGACAACCGCTCCTCCGGCGGCACGCCGGGCCCCATGTCTTTCTGGATGGCGCAGCGGATCAGGATGTAGGAGACGAAGAGCCCGCTCAGCAGCAGGCCCGGCAGGATGCCGGCGATGAACATCTGGCCGATCGAAAGCCGGGCGAACAGCGCCAGAATGATCATCAGCACGCTAGGCGGGATCAGAACGCCGAGCGCGCCGCCCGCCGAAATACACCCGATCGCGATGTCCTTCTTGTAGCCGCGCTTGAGCATGGACGGCAGCGCCAGAAGGCCCATCGAGGTCGTCGCCGCGCCGCTGATGCCGACCATGGCGGCGAACAGGGTGCAGATGAGCACCGTGCCGGCGGCGAGACCGCCGCGCAGACCGCCCATCCAGTGATACATCAGCTCATATAAATCCTCCGCGATGCCGCATCGTTGGAGGACCGCCCCCATGAATATGAACATCGGCACGGCGACCAGCAGGAACATGTCCATGGCCATGTACGTGCGGTTCGCGAGGATCGGCAGGCCCTGCCAGCCCCAGATCGGAATGATGAACAGCGCCGCGACGCCGCCCAAGGCGAACACCAGCGGCAGTCCCGCGAGCAGCAGGACGACGAGGCTGCCGAACAGAATGACCGTCAGCAACTCCGGGCCGAGGTCGAGCATGCGAATACTCCTTGCGAGTCCGGGAACGACCGGCGGCTAGCGGATCTGGACCCGCGGAGGGAAAGGATTGTGCCCGTTGATCACGGTCAGCACGTCGCGGATCAACTTGGCCACGGCTTGCAGCATGAATAGGAAGCACGCGACCGGCACCGTGGTGCGCAGCGGATAGTAGATCGGCTGCCAATGGGTCATCGTCGTCTCGCCGATCTCCCACGAATTGATCGTGATCTTCAGCGATTCCCAGAACAGGACGCCCAGGAAGAAGAACACGAAGAAGCTGGTGAGGATGTCGAGCGCCGCGCGCCAGCGCGCCGACAGCCGACCCCAGATGATGTCGACGTTGACGTGGCCGTCGGCGAGATGGGTGT
>DAINCG010000148.1:3585-8552 GCA_036732525.1 Pseudomonadota bacterium
CCGCCGAGCACGATGTAGCCGCCATACAGGAAGAGCGAGATCTCATAGGCCCAGAGCGACGGCTGGTTGAAGAAGTACCGCTTTACGATCTCCCAGATCATGATGGCGATCATCGGGACGATCAGGAACGCGACGATCCAGCCGAACTTTGCGTTCAGCCAGTCCGTGAACCTGAGGAAGGACTCGACCGCTTTCACCACTCACCTCAATTCTGGCCGTGTAAGCCTGGATGGCTGCGCCAGAGGCGTCTGGCCGTCGGCCATTGCCGCCTCAGCGCGCATCCGCTTCTCCGTATCTGGGAAATGCCGGGCCGGGCGCACGCGGGGTCGTCGCGGGCGCCCGGCGCTCGGATGCTTCGACTCAGACCGGAAGCTGCTTCGGTCCGTAATAGGCGGCGTGGAGCTCGCGCGCCTCGGTGTAGATCTCGATCACCTTATCGATGTACTGGTCCTTGCCCTTCAGGCTGACGAAGCGGTTCCAGCACCATTCGGCGGCCTTCTTCAGCTCCTCGTCAGGCATGATCATCGTTTTCATGCCGCCGTCGGCGAGCGCCTTGCGTCCACGCGCGTCAGTGGGGATGGTCAGCGCCGAAATGTCCAGGTTGTGCACCCGGGCGGCCGTCAGCATCACTTCCTGCAGATCTTCGGGCATCTCGTTGAACACCTCGAGGTTCATGATGACCTCGCAGACGTCGTAGGGGACGACCGACGGATTGATGAAGTAGTCGCAGACTTCGTACATCTTCATGCCGGCCCAGGCGTCGGGGGCGCCGAAGGCGGCCGCGTCCAGGATCTGCGTCTGGATCGCCGTGTAGACTTCGCCGCCGGGCACGGTGACGATCGACGCGCCGTTGTGCACTAGCCAGTCGGCCCAGATGCCGAAGGCGCGGCACTTCATGCCCTGGAAGTCCGCATACTTTTCGATCGGGCGCGTCGAGACCATGTTGCCCCATTCGTCGGAGCACTCGTAGTTCAGGTGCATCACGCCGTGCGGCTTGTAGGCCTCGCGCCAGAGCTCCTTGATGCCCATGAAGTGGTAGATGTACTCGTAGAACTCGACGTTGGTGAACGGGAAGAACGGCACCGCCCAGAGATATTCGCCGACCGGCACGATGCCGCGGTGATAGACCGAGGACGTGATCGCGAGATCGGCCACGCCGGAGCCGACGCCGCGGAAGGTCTCGCCGATGCCGAGCAGCACTTCGGCGTCGAAATTCGTCACCTTGATGCGGCCGTTGGACATACGGTTGACGCGCTCGACGAACAGTTTCGCCGCCCGGTCCTGCGACTCGATGCCGATGCCGGTCCAGTTGCTCTGCAGCTTCAGGTTCCAGGTCCGGTCGGACTGCGCCTTGACGATCGACGGAAAGCCGATCGCCGCGGCGGCCCCGCCGCCGGCGACGCCCGCGACCGCGGTCTTGAGGGCGTTGCGTCGGCTGACCTTCATCTTCTCGCCGGCCGCGGGCGCAGCGGCCGTCACGTCGGTCGAGGTCTTGCCGCCCTTGGTTGGCTGCTTTGACATAATGTTTCCTCCTCGTGCGTGCGTGGCTCGCACCTTGTTTATGGGCTTACCGACGGCATTCGCCTGAAACGCTTGCGCGAGCGCCAGTCGGATCGAGTCGGACGACCACTTCGGCCCCCCGCACACGAAAACGCTAACGTCGTTCCGGCCCTGGTTCAATCGTGCACGATCTGCGAAATGCCCCTGGCGGCAATCGGTTCATCCATTTATTGAATTTTATCGATATAACTGTATAATAACAATAAGATTTATGATAAAATTTAGCTATGGCATTTGAAGGCCAGGCCGAAAGTTTGCCCAATCCTGGCAACACAATATTGCGCGGCGCGCTACGCGGACAGCTGCGCCGCTCTCGATCCGATGTACGCCTCGACGGCGGCCGATTCCTCTTCCGTCAGGCGAAGGCCGAGTTTGCTGCGGCGCCAGAGGAAATCCTCCGCCCGCTGCACCCATTCCCGCTCGACCGCCCAGTCGAGCTCGCGCGCGGTGATGCTGGCCCCGAAATCCCGGCCGAGGTCTTCGACCGTGGCGGCGTCGCCCAGGACCTTGAAGGCGTCCGTCCCGTAGGCCCGCACCAGACGACGCGCCCAGCCCCGGTCCAGGAAGGGATAGGCCTCGATCAGGGAGGCGATCAGATCCTCCACGCCCATCACCGGAAAGTCGCCTCCCGGCAGCGGCGCGCCGGCCGTCCAGGGCCCCGGCAAATTCGGGAAATACGGCTCGATCCGCCGCATCGCCGCCTCGGCCAGCCGGCGATATGTGGTGATCTTGCCGCCGAACACGTTCAGCATCGGCGCGGCCACGTCGGTCTCCAGCTTCAGCACGTAGTCGCGCGTCGCCGCCGTGGCGGAGCCGGCGCCGTCGTCATATAGCGGGCGCACCCCGGAATAGGTCCAGACGATGTCCGCCTCCGTCACCGGCGCCTTCAGGTAGCGCGAAACGAAGTTCAGCAGATAGTCCCGTTCGGCGTCCGTGCATTCCGGCTTCTGGGTCGGGTCCTCATGCTCGACGTCGGTCGTGCCGATCAGGGTGAAGTCGGTCTCGTAGGGGATGGCGAAGACGATGCGGCCGTCGGTCCCCTGGAAGAAGTAGCACTTGTCATGCTCGAAGAGCCGCCGGGTGACGAGATGGCTGCCGCGCACGAGCCGGACGCGTCGCGCGTTCTCCCGCTTGCCCGTCATCTGAATCACGTTCTGCACCCATGGGCCGGCGGCGTTGACGAGGAAGCGGGCGCGACGCTCGCGCCGCTGGCCGGTATCGCTGTCCTCCAGCACGATCCGCCAAAGCCCGTCGTCCGGCGTGACGGCGACGACGCGGGTGCGCACCATCACCTCTGCCCCCCGCGCCTCGGCGTCGCGGGCGTTCAGCATGACCAGGCGGCTGTCTTCGACCCAGCAGTCGGAATACTCGTAGGCGCGGACGAACTTGTCGTCGAGCGGCTGGCCGACGGGGTCCGTCGTGAGGTCGATCGTCCGCGTGCCGGGCAGGATCTTCCGGCCGCCCAGGTTGTCGTAAAGGAAGAGACCGAGCCGGATCAGCCAGCCCGGCCGCCGGCCCTTCATCCACGGCATGAAGCGCACCAGAAGCTTCGAGGTCGGCGTCTCGCTGTCGAACCGCAGATCCGGGTGATAGGGCAGCACGAAGCGCATCGGCCAGCTGATGTGCGGCATGGCCTGCAGCAGCACCTCCCGCTCGATCAGGGCCTCGCGGACCAGGCGGAACTTGAAGAACTCCAGGTAGCGCAGCCCGCCGTGGAAGAGTTTCGTCGACCAGGACGACGTCGCCGACGCCAGGTCGCCCATCTCCGCCAGCGCAACCTTCAGGCCGCGCCCGGCCGCATCCCTGGCGACGCCGCAGCCGTTGACGCCGCCGCCGATGACGAAGATGTCGACGACCGCCGCATCCTGCGCCGCCGCCGGCGTTGGCGCGGTGTCGGGTTTCGGTTCGCTCTCGGTCATGGCCTTCGCCTCGTATGCTTCCTCGGCTTGGCGCCGTCGAGCCGACGGCGGCTGAAACTTGGGGCTATCATCTTGTACCGACGCCGGCATTCTCCAAAAATGGTCCTTTCGTCCCGGCGCTTTCGCCTTCGCGGCGACGCGCGGCCGGGACGGCCGAACGACGGCGATCAGACGAGAACAGCGGCGCCCGGGCGCCGCGGGAGCGACCTGACCGATGGCGGCCAAAACCCACGTCCTGGCGATCGATCAGGGCACGACGTCCACGCGGGCGATCCTCTTCGACGCCGCCATGAATATCGCAGGCGTCGCCCAGCAGGAATTTCCGCAACACTATCCCGCCTCCGGCTGGGTCGAACATGACCCGGAGGACGTGCTGGCCAAGACCGGCCTCACGGTCGCCGAAATCGCGGGCGTCGGCATCACCAACCAGCGCGAGACCACGATCGTCTGGGACCGGAAGACCGGCGAAGCGGTCTATCCCGCCATCGTCTGGCAGGACCGGCGCACCGCCGCATATTGCCGCGAACTCTGCGAGGCGGGCGAGGAAGCCCGCGTCCGCGAGGTGACGGGGCTGCTGCTCGACCCCTACTTCTCCGGTACGAAGGTGAAGTGGATCCTGGACAACGTCGAGGGCGCCCGTGCGCGCGCCGGGCGGGGCGAGCTCCTGTTCGGGACGGTCGACGCCTACCTGATCTGGCGGCTGACCGGCGGGGCGGCGCACGTCACGGATGCGACGAACGCGGCGCGCACGCTGCTGTTCGACATCAAGCGGCGCGCCTGGAGCGAGGACGTCTGCGCCCTCTTCGACATCCCGACCGCGATGCTGCCGCGGGTGCTGGACTGCGCCGCCGACTTCGGCGAGACCACGCCCGACCTGTTCGGCGCGCCGCTGCCGATCCTGGGCGTGGCGGGGGACCAGCAGGCGGCGACGCTCGGCCAGGCATGCTTCCAGCCCGGCATGGTCAAGTCGACGTATGGCACCGGCTGCTTCGCGCTCTTGAACACCGGCGCGAAGCCGGTCGAGTCCGGGCATCGACTGCTCACCACGATCGCCTACCAGTTGGACGGCAAGCCGACCTACGCCCTGGAAGGTTCGATTTTCGTCGCGGGCGCGGTCGTACAGTGGCTGCGCGACGGCCTGAAGATCATCGACAACGCGGCGGAAACCCAGGGACTGGCGGAAGCTGCCGACCCCAACCAGAACGTCATCCTGGTGCCAGCCTTCACGGGCCTTGGCGCGCCCTATTGGGACCCGGACTGCCGCGGCGCGATCTTCGGCCTCACGCGCAGCTCCGGCGCGGCCGAGCTGTCGCGCGCGGCGCTCGAAAGCGTGGGCTTCCAGACCCGCGACCTGATGGAAGCGATGCACGCGGATTGGGACGCCGAACAGGCGCAGCTCGGCGATGAGCCGGTGCTCCGCGTCGACGGCGGCATGAGCGCCAGCGACTGGGCGATGCAGTTCGTCGCCGACATCATCGGCGCCCCGGT
>DAINCG010000148.1:8589-10298 GCA_036732525.1 Pseudomonadota bacterium
GCGCTGGGCGCGGCCTGGCTGGCGGGCATGCGCGCCGGCGTCTACCCCGGCGCCGACGCCTTCGCCGCGGCCTGGTCGCGCGACCGGCGGTTCGAGCCGAGGATGGCGGCCGATGCGCGGGAGGCGCGCTACGCCGCCTGGCGGGACGCCGTCCGCCGAACGCTCTCCGGTTAGCCTGCCCCGCGGCATGATCGCCTGACGACCGCCCCCGCGGCCCTCAAGCCACGTTGCCGAACGCGGGGGCGACAGGCTCCTCGCCATCGCCGTCGTCCGGACCGCCGGATCGGATAAGATCGAAAATGCGCTGCTGTTCCCGCGCCCAGGCGCGGATGTCGTGGCTGAGGGAGGTCGCCCGCAGCTTCTTCATGCGATGGCGCCGCTCGTCCTCTTCCATCGCCAGCGCCTGCTCGATCGCGGCGTCCATGGCGTTATTCGAGAACGGGTTGGTCAGCACGGCAGAGGCGAGTTCGACCGACACGCCCGCGAACTCGGACAAGACCAGCACGCCATCGCCGTCGGTCCGGGCCGAGACGAACTCCTTGGCGACGAGGTTCAACCCGTCCGCAAGCGGCGTGATCCACGCGATATCGGCGACCCGGTAGTAGGACACCAATTCGGTGAACGGGATTGCGGTCGAAATAAGCGACACGGGCTGCCACTCGAAGCTGCCGAAGCGTCCGTTGATCCGGCCCGTCACCTGCTCGATTTCGTTCTGCACCTCTTCATAGGCGGTCATGTTCCGGTTCGCCTGCACCGACACATGCATCAGACGGATCTTACCGTGCAGATCTTCCCGCCGCTCAAGCAGCCGCTCGTAGGTCAGAAGCTGCTCGACATTGCCTTTGGTGTAGTCGGTACGGCTCACCGAAAGGATCATCCGAATGTCGCCCATGCCCTGGCGAATGTTCTTGATCGCGTCGATCGTATCGAGCGAGTCCGCACGCGCTTGGATGTACTCGACATCGACCCCGACCGGGAACGTGCTGATATGAACGGTGCGTCCCTCATACTCGAGCGACACCGGCATCCGCCGTTCGCTGAGCGCCGTGCCTTCCGCCATCAGGCTTTCCGGGACGGGGCGCCTGTCGACCACGTCGACATCGAAGAGACTCTGAACGACCGAGACGAAGTTGTTGGAATAACGGGGAATGTGAAAGCCTACCGCGTCGCAGGCGAGCAGGCTCTCGATGATCTCCCGCCGCCAGGGCAGGACGTTGAACATGTCCGCGGACGGAAACGGCGTGTGGTGGAAGAAGGAGATCTTAACGTCGGGCCGCATCTGCCGGAGATAACCCGGCGTCAGCCAGAGATTGTAGTCGTGCACCCAGACCGTGGCGCCCGGCGCCGCCTCGGCGGCCGCCGCCTCGGCGAAGGCCCAGTTGACCTCCCGGAAGGTCGGCCAATCGACCGGCTCGTAGTCGTAGCGCTCCTTGAAAGAATGCAGGATCGGCCAGAAGGCCACCTTCGAGGGGATGTGGTAGAAGCTCGAGACCTGTTCCGCGGTCAGCGGCAGCCGCGAGACGGTGTAGACGCCGAACGAATCCTCGATCTCCACGACCCGCTCGAAATCAGGGTTGGCCGGGTCCTCGGCGAGCTTCCAGGCGATCCAGGCCCCCTTCCCGGCGCGGCCGAAAAAGCTCTTGAGCGTCGGGACGATGCCGTTCGGGCTCTTATTCTCCCGCCGGACAATGCGTCCCTCGACCTCGACC
>DAINCG010000149.1:0-10225 GCA_036732525.1 Pseudomonadota bacterium
CTTCATGCGCTGCGCCGCGCCGTTCGCGCCACGGCGGACGGCCGCACGCCTGCTGCGATCCGAACCGGCGGAGAAGCGGTCGCGGCGCTGCGCGGCGACCTCGCAGCGGCCCTGGAGGCGGCCGAGACCCGGATCGGCGCGCGGCTCGACTTGCGCGTCGCGGCAGGGCTAGGCTTCGCCGAAATCATGGATCGGAACGGAAGGGTGTTGGACCGGACATGAGCAAACCCGGCAAGCCGGAAACCGGCGCGGTGACGCGCTTTCGGGTGAAGGGACGGCGGTGCCCGATCTGCAAGCAGGCGGCCGTGACCGAACATCGGCCGTTCTGCTCGAAGCGGTGCGCACAGATCGATCTCGGCCGCTGGCTCGGCGAGGTCTACCGAGCGCCTGCCGAGGAAGATGATTGGACTGAGTCCGAGGTCTGGTCCGGCGGCGCCGCGGGCGAGCGGGACCGGGAGGGGTGAGCGGCCCGCGCGTCCTGATCGTCGGGGCCGGCATCGGCGGTCTCGGCGCGGCCAATGCGCTGGCGCGGGCCGGGATCGAAACGGTCGTGCTGGAGCAGGCGAAGGCGCTCGGCGAAGTCGGCGCCGGCGTCCAACTGGGCCCCAACGCCACCCGCGTCCTGCAGGCGATGGACCTGTTGGAGCCGCTGCAGCGGAAAGCCGTGACGCCCGAAGCGCAGATCGCCTATTCCTTCGATACCGGCGAGACGCTGCGTCACGTCGCTTTCGCAGATGCGCTGAAGCGAACCTTCGGCTTTCCCTATCTGCACATGTACCGGCCGGACTTGCTGGAGGTCCTGGCCGCGGGATTCAACGGCGAACTCAGGCTCGGCGCCGCCGTCGCCGCGATCGAAGAGGAGGCAGGACGCGTCGGCGCGCGCCTCCAATCCGGCGAAATGGTCTGGGGCGATGTTCTGGTCGGCGCGGACGGCATCCACTCCGTCGTCCGTCGCCATCTCCACGGCGACGTCGCGGCGCGCTTTTCGGGCTACATGGCCTGGCGGGGGCTGTGCCCCGGCGACGCGGGCCGGCGCATGGGCGTGCCGGTCGTTTCCGCGAACTGGTGGGGGCCGGGCGCGCATTTCGTCCACTATTACGTTGCGGGCGGGCGCTACCTGAACTGGGTCGGCGTAACGCCGCATGACGGCAGCGCGGTCGAAAGCTGGACGGCGAAGGGCGAGATCGCCGATGCGCTTCAGGACTATGCCGGCTGGAACGAACGCGTGCTCGACATCGTCCGCGCGACGCCGAGCGCCATGAAGTGGGCGCTGCACGACCGCGACCCGCTTCCGTTCTGGTCGCGGGACCGCGTGACGCTTCTGGGGGACGCCGCGCACCCGATGCTGCCATTCATGGCGCAGGGGGCGGCGCAGTCGATCGAGGACGGCTACGTGCTGCGGCGCTGCCTGGAGGCCGAGGCCGATCCGGTCGCGGCGCTCCGGCGCTATCAGGCGAACCGCCTGGAGCGGACGGCCTGGGTGCAGGGCGGCAGCCGCAAGAACGAGACGCTGTTCCATCTGGCCGATCCCGAAGCCGTGCGCGCCCGCAACGCTCGCATCCAGGCAGAGGTCGACAGCAACCCCGAGGCCGTGCAGCCGGACCAGTCGCGGCTGTTCGGCTACGATCCCGTCAACGACGCCCTGGCATGATCCGATGACATCCGAGACCGAAGACGCCATCGCCGCCGCCAAGGCGGTCATGGCCGCGCATATCGAAGCGCTGAATGCGCGGGACGCCGAGGCGCTCGCGGCGACGCTGCACTTCCCGCATCACCGGCTGGCGTCGGGCCGGCTGCAGACCTGGCCGACGCCCGAGACCTATCATCGGGACTTCCTGGCGCGCGCGGGGGAGGGCTGGTCGCACAGCCAGTGGGACCGGCTCGACGTCATCGCGGCGGGACCGGACAAGGTGCACCTGGACGTCGCGTTCACCCGCTACCGTGCGGACGGCTCGGCGCTTGGCAGCTTCCGGTCGCTCTGGATCATCACGCGCGAAGACGGGCGCTGGGCGGCCGCGTTCCGGTCGAGCTTCGCGGCCTGAACGCGAAAACGCGCCCGCCGGATCGGCAGGGCGCGTTTCGAAGCTGAACGAAAATGAGAGCGGGGCGCAGCCCTACTTCATCTTCTGCTCTTTGAACATCACGTGCTTGCGCGCCTTGGGGTCGTACTTCATCAGCTCGAGCTTCTCGGGCTTCGTGCGCGGATTCTTCTTCGCGACATAGAAGTAGCCGGTGTCGGCGGTGCTGACCAATTTCACCTGAAGGGTGGCGGGCTTCGCCATGGCGTCGTCTCCTGAAACAGCGGCCGGTTATATGACGTCGTCCGGCCGGAACGTCAACCGTTTCGACCAAGGCCGAAGCGCAGGCGGGCATGGTTGTCGCGCTCGGCGGCCGGGACGAGCGAGGCCTCGTAGGCGTTCCGGTCCTTCAGCAGCATGCGCGCAACGTCGAGGTCGATGTCGCCGCCGGTCTCGACCTTGGGGCAGGACGCGCGCAGCCGCGCGGCCGCCGGCAGGTCGGGCGATTGGTAGGCGCGCCAGGCGACTGCGCTGCCGTGCTCGCGGCTGCTGGCGCGAATCAGCGTGGCGGCGTCGACGTCGTTGGCGACCGTGCAGACGGTCGGCAGCACGCCGAGGCCGTCCAGCAGGTATCCGGACGGCGCATGCATGCGCGACCATGTCACGATCAACTCGCCGCCGTTCGCAAGTTCTTCCAGATTCTGGATCGAGCCCTTGCCGTAGGTGACGCTGCCGACCGCCGCGGCCCGGCCCGAATCGACCAGCGCGGCCGCCAGCAGTTCCGAAGCCGAGGCCGAGCCGCCGTCGATCAGCACGACCATCGGCTTGCCGGCGGCGATCGCGCCGACGCGCGCGCGGTAGGCGGTGCTGCTGGAGGGGTGGCGCCCATTGGTCGAAACCAAAAGGCCGTCGTCGAGAAACAGGTCGGCGACGTCGATCGCCTGCGTGAGATAGCCGCCCGGATTGCCGCGAAGGTCGAGGACGATGCCCGGCAGTCCGCCGGTCGCCTTCTCGGCCTTGGCGATCTCTTCCGCCAGCGAATCGGCCGTATTGCGGCTGAATGCGGCGATGCGGAATCGCGGCAGGCCTTTATCGTTCTCGAAGTAGACCGTCGTCGGCACGATCTCTTCCCGCTCGATCCGGACGGTGAAGGGCTGCGCGCCGGTGCGTTCAATCGAAACCGCGACCGACTGACCGATGGGCCCGCGTAGCCGCTCCGCGCGCGCCTCCCGCTCCAGCGTCGCGAGCGCCACGCCATCGGCGTGGGTGATGACGTCGAGTTTCAGGAGGCCGGCGCGGGACGCCGGCGAATTCGGCATCACTTCCTGGATGACGGTCTGGCCGTCCTGGTCGCGTATCGTGACGCCGATGCCGCCATAGCCTTCGCGGCGCGCGCGGCTTTCGTTCGCCTGCCGCGGAGGTTCATAGCGGGAATAGGCATCGAGCGTTCCCGTGATGCCCTTCATGACGGCGGTATAGAGCTCTTCCGGCGGCTTCTCCTGCAAGGCCGCCGACCGGGCGCGCGCCGTGGTTACGGCGTTCGCGAGCAGTCGCGCCCACTCCCGCGAATCGCGGTCCGAAGGCGGGTCGTAAGAGATCGGCGTGGCGTCGCCGGCATACATGACGTAGCCGCGCCCCGGACCGGCCGCGGCGCGCACCTCTTCGTCCAGCGCGGTCAGACCGTTCACGCCGGCGACCGACAGACTCCGCATATCGACGGGGTCGATGTAATTGTCCGCTAGGTGGCCAAGCGCCTGGGAGAACAGCCGGTTGGCCGATTGCTCGTCGTAGGACGCGCTTTCGAACTTCGGCTGGGCGGCGCAAGCGCTCGCGACCAGCGCAAGCCCGGCGACGAGGATACGGCGGAACGCCGAGTGCGAATGGATTTTCATCGCCGGATGATTCACTTTCGGCGCTTCTTAGTAAAGCTTTTACCACGCGGCCGGCCTCGCGAAGAGGTCTTAATATCGGCGCGTATGTCGATCGTGACGGCGCCGGTCGCCGGGTCCGCCTGGATGATCGTCGCCCGAACGGCGTCACCGAGCCGAAACGCCTTGCCGGATCGCCGGCCTTCCATGGCGAGGCCGTCGCGGCTGAGCCGCCAAAAATCGTCGGGCAGGCTCGATACCGGGGCAAACCCCTCCAGCATCGGCCGGTCGAACCGGACGAACAGCCCGACGCGGTTCGCGCCGACGATGCGGCCGTCCAGCGTCTCGCCGACATGGTCGACCGCGAGCAGGGCCGCGTAACGGTCGAGCGTGGCCCGTTCGACGGTCGCCGACCGGCGCTCCGTCCGGTTGATCGCCTCCGCCAGGTCCTCCAGCGCCTCGATATCCTCGACCGCGCCGCCTTCGCCAAGGTCGTAGGCGCGGATCAGCGCCCGGTGGGCGACGAGGTCGGCATAGCGCCGGATCGGCGAGGTGAAATGTGCATGTGCCTCGAGCGCCAGCCCGAAATGCGGATCGCAGTCCGGGCCGTATCGCGCTCGGGCCTGTGCGCGCAGGATCAGTTCGCTGACGATGGCGCGCACCGGGCCGTCGTCAAGGCGCGCCAGCATGGCGTTCAGCCGACCGGCGGAATCCATGCGCGCGCCGGGCGGCGCGGCGCCCAGGCTCTGCGCCGTTTCGGCGAGGAGGCCGATGCGTTCCGGGTCCGGCTTGTCGTGCACCCGGAAGAGCGCGTCGACGCCTTTCGCGAGCAGGGCCTCCGCCGCGGCGGCGTTGGCCTGCACCATGAACTCCTCGATCAGCCGGTGACTGGTGAGGTTCGGGCGAAGGCCAAGCGCGATCGCGGCGCCGGCGTCGTCGAAGGCGACGGTCCGTTCCGGCAGTTCCAGTTCCAGCGGCCCGCGCGCCGCGCGGCCGCGCTCCAGGCATTCGAAAGCGCCATAGAGACGCGAGACGGCGTCCGCCGGCCCGTCGCCGCCGCCGCCGGCCGCCTCCTCATAGGTCAGGCGCCAGTGCGACCGCATCAGGCCGCGGCCGAAGCGGGCGCTTCGCCGCTTGCCGTCCTTGTCGAAGGTCATTTCGGCAAAGAGACAGGCGCGGTCCTCGCCGGGCTTCAGCGAGCAGAGCCCGTTCGAAAGCGCCTCCGGCAGCATCGGGATCGCCCGGTCGGGCAGGTAGGTGGAGTTGCCGCGCGCCCGCGCTTCCCGGTCGAGCGCGGAGCCCGGCCTGACATACCAGGCGACGTCGGCGATCGCGACGACGACGCGCCAGCCGGTCCCTTTTGGCTCGGCATAGACGGCGTCGTCGAAATCCCGCGCGTCGGCGCCGTCGATGGTCAAGAGCGCCAGGTCGCGCAGATCCTCGCGCCCCTTTAGCACGGGCGGTTCGGCGGCGGCGGCTTCGGCTTCCGCTTCGGCGGAAAAGGCGATCGGCGCTTCGAGGCTCGCCATCAGCGCGAGGCCGAAGGCGGCCGGGTCGTCGGCACGGCCATGCGTCGACATGATCCGCGCGCGGAAATCGCGGCCGCGCGGCCCGCCGCGGCCGGGTTGCGGCGCGGCCAGTACGAGATCGCCATCCGCCAGGTCCGGCGGCGGTTCGCCCGCGATCTTCCAGGTGCGTTCGCGGCCGGGGCGCGCGGCCTTCAAGGTGAAGCGGCCGCGGCCATCGGCTTCGACGACGCAAAGCTCGGGCCCGTCGGCGGTCGCCTCCGGCAGGACGCGGATCGGCTCCGCCGTCCAACCGCCGGCGCCGTCGGACCGGGTCCGGGCGATCAGGCGGACGCCCGGCGCGAGGCGGCCGCCGCTTCGGGCGTGGATGCGCGCGACGGGGGCCGCGCCTGAGCCCTCCCACTTGTCCGGTTCAGCGAGCAGGGCCCCGTCCTGGTCGACGCCGGTCACGCGGAACAGGGTCACGGGCGGCATCGGGCCGCGTTCGGGATCCGGCGCCGTCTCGCCGTCGAGCGCCTGCTTGTAGAGCGTTTTGAACGCCCGTCGGGCCTCGACGCCGCGGACGCCGAAGGCGCGGGCCGCTGCGCTCGCCTTCGGCCGATCGCCTGAGGCCGCCAGCCAGGCGCGCACGTCGGCGACGGACGGAAGCGGCGTCGCCTGACGGTCGCGCGTCACGTGTCGGCGTCGCTCTTCTTGGCGGGCTTCTTGGCGGCGGCCTTCTTCTTCGGCGCCGCCTTTTTCTTGGCGGTCGGCTTGGCCTTCGCCGTCGACTTGGCGGCGGACTTGGGCTTCGTCTCGGTCTTTGCCTTCGTCCCAGCCTTGCCCTTGGCCCCGCCGGCCTTCTTCTCGATCAGCGCGACCGCCTCTTCCATGGTGAAGGCGTCGACCTCCGCGCCCTTCGGCAAGGAGGCGCGGACCTTGGCATAGTTCACATAGGGCCCGAAGCGGCCCTTGCGGATGGTGATCTCGCCGCCGCCGTTCGGGTGGTCGCCAAGGCTGCGCAAGGTCGATGCGCCGCCGCGCCCCTTCGCCTTCGCCTCCGCCAGGATCGTGACCGCGCGGTTGAGCCCGACGGTCAGCACGTCGTCGTCTTTCGGCAGGGAGGTATAGCCGCCGTCATGGTGAAGATACGGCCCGAACCGGCCGAGCCCAGCCTTGATGACCTTGCCCGTCTCCGGGTGCGCGCCGACCTCGCGCGGGAGGGACAGCAGGGCGAGCGCCCGCTCCAGCGTCATGTCGGCGGGGTCGTCGCCTTTCTGCAGGGACGCGCGTTTCGGCTTGGGCGCGTCTTTTTCCTCGCTCGCTTCGCCGAGCTGGACATAAAGGCCGTAGGGCCCGCGCCGTAGCGTCACCGGCAAGCCGGTTTCCGGATCGTCGCCGAGGTGCTTCGGCCCGTCGAGCGCTTCGCCGGCTTCCGCCGAGTCGGGCGTCGCGAGCGGGCGCGTGTGTTTGCATTCCGGGTAGTTCGAGCAGCCGATGAAGGCGCCGTGCCGCCCGAGGCGAAGGCCGAGCCGGCCGGAATTGCACGCCGGGCAGAGCCGCGGGTCCTTGCCGTCCTCGCCCTGCGGGAAGAAGTGGGGCCCGAGCTGCTCGTCGATGGCGTCGATCACCTGGCTGATCGACAGGTCCTTCGCGTCGTCGACCCGGGTCGTGAAGCCGTCCCAGAACTCGCGCAGCAGCGCCCGCCACGGGATGCGGCCGTTCGAGACGTCGTCGAGCCGCTGTTCCAGGTCAGCCGTGAAGTCGTACTCGACATAGCGGTCGAAGAAGTTTTCGAGGAAGGCGGTGACGAGCCGTCCCCGGTCCTCCGGCATGAAGCGGCGGCTCTCCAGGCGCACATAGTCGCGGTCCTGCAGCACTTGCAGGATCGAGGCGTAGGTGGAGGGGCGGCCGATGCCGAGCTCCTCCATCCGCTTGACCAGGCTCGCTTCGGTGTAGCGCGGCGGCGGCTGGGTGAAGTGCTGTTCCGGCGTGACCTTCCGCGCGTCCGCGGCTTCGCCCTTGTTGAAGACGGGCAGGGCCTGCGCGCCCTCATCGTCGCCGGCCTCGTCCTGGCCTTCCTGGTAGAGCGCCAGAAAGCCGTCGAAGACGACGACCGAGCCGGTCGCCCGGAAGCTGGCGGCGCCGTTCTTGTCCGTGAAGACGAGCGCGGTCTGGTCGATCTTCGCGGACGCCATCTGTGAGGCGACCGCGCGACGCCAGATCAGCTCGTAGACCTTGAGGTCGGCGCCGGAGAGGACGCGCGCCATGATTTCCGGCGTACGGGCCATGTCGGTCGGCCGGATCGCCTCGTGCGCCTCCTGGGCGTTCTTGGCGCGGCTGCGGTAGCGGCGCGGCTCGTCCGGCAGGTAGCTTTTGCCGTAGCGATCGCCGATCAGCCGCCGCGCGCCGTCGAGGGCTTCCTGCGAGAGCGCCACGCTGTCGGTCCGCATGTAGCTGATCAGGCCGACGGTCTCGCCGTCAAACTCGCCGCCTTCATAGAGGCGCTGCGCGATACGCATGGTCTGGCTGGCGGGCAGGTAGAGCCGGCGAGAGGCTTCCTGCTGCAATGTCGACGTGGTGAACGGCGGCGCCGGGTTGCGCGTCGTCTGGCGCTTTTCGATGTCGGCGACCGTGTAGACGCCGGCTTCCGCCTTCGCGACCGCCGCCTTTGCGGCGGCTTCGTCGCCAAGGTCGAACCGGTCGAGCCGCTTGCCGTCGAGATGGGTCAGGCGGGCGACGGCGGATCGGCCGCCGTCCGCATGAAAGGTCGCCTCGACCGTCCAGTATTCCTGCGGCTTGAAGGCCTCGATCTCGCTCTCGCGCTGGCAGATCAGGCGAAGCGCCACGGACTGGACGCGCCCGGCCGAGCGGGAGCCCGGCAGCTTTCGCCAGAGCACGGGCGAAAGCGTGAACCCGACCAGATAGTCGAGCGCGCGGCGGGCGAGATAGGCCTCGACCAACTCCTTGTTGACGTCGCGCGGGTGCTCGATCGCGTCGAGAATGGCGTTCCGGGTGATTTCGTGGAAGACGACGCGGCTGACGGCCTTGTCGGCCAGCACGCCTTTCTCTTCCAGCAGTTTCTGGACATGCCAGGAGATCGCCTCGCCCTCGCGATCCGGGTCGGTGGCCAGCAGGACGGCGTCCGCCTTCTTGACCGCCTTGGCGATGTCGTTGACGTGCTTGACCGAACGGTCGTCGACAACCCAGGACATGTCGAAGTCTTCGTCCGGCCGGACCGATCCGTCCTTGGGCGGCAGATCGCGCACATGCCCATAGCTTGCAAGCACCTCATAGCCGCTGCCGAGATACTTGTTGATGGTCTTGGCTTTGGCCGGCGATTCGACGACAACGACTTTCAATGGCGTGCTCGCGATGCTACGGAGACCGGTCATTAAATTGCGCGACCCGGTCCGCTCGGCGCAAGTGACGCATATCGCATTCGGCGTCATCGGCCTGACGGGCGGGCGCGGCCAAAAGCGGCTTCAGCGTAGCGTCACCCGCTGTCCGGGCAGTCGCTCCAACTCGCCGCCAAGCTCCAGTTCTTGGAGGATCGATGCAACGGCCGCGACGCTCAATTGGCATTCGCGGGTGAGTTCGTCAATGGTCACAGGCGCCGCCGAGAGCGCAATGCGCACCCGCTGCATCGGGTCGGACGGCGCAATATCGGCCTCATTCGGCAATGTTTCCGCAGGGCTTTCGGGGGGAAAAGCGCGCGCCGCGGCCGAGACGGCAGCCCGCGGCCGGACGGGCGCATCGGGCGGCGGCAATCCCGCCAGAACGTCGTCGGCCCCCCGGATCAGAAGGGCGCCGTCCCGGATCAGCCGATTGGCGCCCGCCGCTCTCGGGTCGGTCGGAAATCCCGGCGCGGCCATCACCTCGCGGCCTTCTTCCATGGCGAACCGCGCGGTGATCAGAGAGCCTGATCGCTCTGCCGCCTCGACGACGACGACCGCCTGAGCAAGGCCGGCGACGATGCGGTTGCGCCGCGGGAAGTGGCGTTCGGTCGGCTTGGCGCCCATCGGCGACTCGGCGACCAGCAGGCCCTTGTCCGCAATCGCCGCTTGCAGCTCCCGGTGCTCGGGCGGGTAGACGACGTCGATGCCGCCGGCGACGACGCCGACCGGATAGCCCGCGAGGGAGCCTTGGTGCGCCGCCCCGTCGATGCCCCGCGCGAGACCAGAGACGACGGCGACTCCGGCCGCGGAGAGGCCTTCCGCCAGTTCGCGCGCGAAGCGCTTGGCGGCGGTGGAGGCGTTGCGTGCGCCGACGATGGCGACGGTCGGTCCGTCGATCCGCTCGGCGTCGCCCATCGCGTAAAGCATGATCGGCGGCCGGGCGCTGTGGGCAAGACGCGCCGGATAGTCCGGGTCTCCGGCAAGCATGATCCGCGCGCCGAAGTCCCCGGCTGCCCGGATTGCATTCTCGGCGTCCCGCTCGGACGCGACGGTCACATCCTTTCGGCGCATCTCGATCAGGCCCGCCAAGGCGTCGGCGCCTGGACCGAAGCGCGCGGCGAGTTGCGCGTGGCGGCAGGGACCGACGCCGGCGCTCAAGGCGATGCGCAAGGTGGCGAGACGGTCCGCTGACCATTCTCTGCGACTTATGGGGGATTTTCGCGGCACGTTTCGACGATGGCGCGACTCCCGGCGGCCGTCAAGGCGTCTTGCCGCTCTGGCCGATGCGCGGCTCCTCGCCCTTGATGATGCGTCGGATGTTCTGATGGTGTCGGAGCCAGACCAATACCGTCATCGCGGTCGTCGCTTCGAAGATCTGCTGGTCCGCGAGGAACCATGCGGCGATCGGCGCGGACAGCGTCGCCGCAAGACCGCCG
>DAINCG010000150.1:0-2571 GCA_036732525.1 Pseudomonadota bacterium
GCCGGCCCGCGCCTTGGCGGCGGCCAGACGGGCAGCCAGCGCCCGTGGCAGTTCCTTGACCCCCGGCGTCTCGTCCACGTCCATCGGCGCTATGACATCCGGGACGACGCCGATCTGACGCAGCAGTTCGACGCGCCGCGGCGAGGCGGAGGCCAGGACGAGATTGGGACGTTGCATGACCGGGCCTCATACCACGGGGGCGCCCGGCCCCGACAGCCGCGCAGAAATCTGTTGCAGGATCTCGTCCCGCGTCCGCCGATAGGCTTCGAGCCGCTGTTCGCGGCTGCCTTCGACGGTCGAGGGATCGACGGTCGGCCAATACTCGACCTCCGCCGCCAGATGTTCGGCGAATTTCAGGGCCGCTTCATGGGCTTCCGGCGAAAGCGTGATGATCAAGTCGAAGCTGTCGTCTTCCAGGTCGTCGAAGCCCTTGGGCGGCCCCTGCGGCCCGTCCAGACCGATCTCGTCCAGCACCGCGAGCACGAAACCGTCCAGCTCGCCGGGATCGGCCCCACAGGAGTCGATGTAGATCTTGCCGCGCGTCCGCCATTTCGCCAATTGCTCCGCCATCCGCGAACGGATGGCGTTCGACGTGCAGGCGAACAGAATGCTGGAGATCGGACGCGCGGTCATGGCACGCGAAGTCTACCCTCTTGCATGCAGAACGCAGAGCAGCGTGAACAGCCGCCGCGCCGTCGCCTTGTCGATCTCCGCGCGCCCGTTCATGCGGTCGCGCAGCTTCTCCGCGCCTTCGTCGTGCATGCCGCGCCGGCCCATGTCGATCGCCTCGATCTGGGAGGGCGACATCGTGCGGATCGCGGCGAAGTAGCTGTCGCAGATCGTGTGATAGTCCTTGATGACGCGCCGAAAGGGCCCGAGCGCCATGCCGAAGACTGTCGTCGAATCCGCCGCCAATGGCCGCACACGAAAGAGAAGACGCCCGGCGTCGAGCCCGAGCTCCACGCGGTAGGGGCCCGGCGGTCCGTCGCAGAGGCTGAAGCTGTTCTCTTCGATCAGGTCCTGGATGGCGACGGCGCGGTCGTGTTCCATCTCAGGGCGAACGCGGCCGCCGAGCGCCTCGTCGAGCGCGATTTCGGCGATCCGGTCGTCGTCCGGCATCGCCTCAGCGGTCCCGCTCGAGCCGCGCCAGCACGGACCGGCCGTGCGCGTCGAGGCCTTCCGTTTCCGCCAGGGCCGCCGCGTGCGGGCCGATGGCGTCGAGGCCGGCCGCGTCGCAGCCAAGGATCGTCGTCCGCTTCATGAAGTCGAGCACGCCGAGGCCGGACGAGAATCGCGCGGCGCCCGACGTCGGCAGGACGTGGTTCGGGCCGCCGACATAATCGCCGACCGCTTCCGGCGTCATCGCGCCCAGGAAGATCGCGCCCGCGTGACGGACTCGGCCGGCCAGCGCGTCCGGGTCGGCGGTCATCAGCTCCAGGTGTTCCGGCGCGACGCGATCGACGATCGCCGGCGCGTCCCGGAGCAAGTCGTCGACCAGAATCAGCCCGCCATGGTCCCGCCAGGAGGCGCCGGCGGTCTCGGCGCGCGGCAGGGCCTGCAATTCGCGGGCGACGGCCGATTCGACCGCGTCCAGCAGTTCGGCGGAGTCCGAGATCAGGATGGACTGGGCGTCCGCGTCATGCTCCGCCTGGGCGAGCAGGTCGAGCGCCAGCCAGCGCGGGTCGGCGGACGCGTCGGCGACGATCAGGACCTCCGAAGGGCCGGCGATCATGTCGATGCCGACCTGGCCGAACACCTGCCGCTTGGCTTCCGCCACATAGGCGTTGCCCGGCCCGACGATCTTGTCGACCGGCCGGATCGGCCCCGCGCCATAGGCGAGCGCCGCAACAGCCTGCGCCCCGCCGATGCGCCAGACTTCGTCCGCGCCCGCGAGCGCGGCCGCCGCCAGCACCATGGCGTTGTCCCGGCCGCCGGGCGTCGGCACGGTCATCACCAGCCGCTCGACGCCGGCGACCTTGGCCGGGACGGCGTTCATCAGAACGGAGCTCGGATATGCCGCGAGCCCGCCCGGCACGTAGATGCCGACGGCCGCCATCGGCGTCCAGCGCATTCCAAGGCGGACGCCCAGGCTGTCGCTGTAGGAGAAGTCGACCGGCGCCTGGCGTTCGTGGAAGGCGCGGATGCGATCCGCCGCCGTCTCCAGCGCCTGGCGCAGGCGGTCGTCGAGCCCGGCCAGGGCAGCCGCCATCGCGTCCGGATCGACACGGAGCGCATCGGCGTCCTTGGCGTCGAAGCGGTCGAACTTCGCCGTCGCCGCCAGCACCGCCGCCATGCCGCGGGCGCGGACATCGTCGATCAGACCGCGGACCACGTCGTCGACTCGTGCCGCCACCCCTTCGCGGCGGCCGTCGAGCAGCACGGTCAGACCGGCGTCGAAGTCCGGCGCGCCGGCCTCAAGCCGCCTTGGCATCGAGCGCGCTCCGGAACCGGTCGATCCAGGCCTTCAACAGGCGCGGGCGGGTCTTCAACTGCGTACGGTTGACGATAAGCAGTGAAGAGACGTCGGCGATATGCTCGATCTCGACGAGCCCGTTCGCCCGCAAGGTGGAG
>DAINCG010000150.1:2592-6425 GCA_036732525.1 Pseudomonadota bacterium
CGATGCGCGAGCAGAGGCCCAGCACCGGCGCCAGCTCCATCGCGCCGTTCAGCTTGATGCACTCCGCCTGCACGCCCCGCGCCGCGAAATGGCGGCGGGTGACGTTTGGATATTTGGTCGCGATACGGACATGGCTCCAGCGGCTCGGGTCGTCCTCCGGCGCCATCTCCTTCGGCTCGGCGACGGCCAGGCGGCACTTGCCGATGCCGAGGTCGAGCGGCGCGTAGACCTCCGGATCGTCAAACTCCATCACGACGTCGCGGCCGGCGACGCCGATGTCCGCGCCGCCATAGGCCACGAAGCTCGCGACGTCGAACGCGCGGACACGCACAATCTCCAGGCCCGGGATGTTCGCCCGGAAGCGAAGCTGGCGGGCGTCGTCATCCTCGAACGCCGCTTCCGGATGCACGTCCGCCGCCTGAAGTATCGGCTTCAATTCCTTGAGAATGCGGCCTTTCGGCAGAGCCAGTCGGATCGGCTCCGCATCAGCCAGGCGGATGACGGTCATCGGTTCGAACTCGTTGATTTGTAGGTTGCGCGGGCGTTCTACGCCGCCAGCGCCAGGGCGTCCACCCAGCCGCTAATGCGGCATGACATAGTGGCCGGGCTCCACCTCTTCCATCTCGCGCAGCTCCGGCTCGTAGCCGACCGGCTTGACCGGGCTCGGGATCTCGTCGGCGTTCAGTCCGCGATTGAGGTTACGGAGGCGGGGGTCGGCGACCGGGACCGCGGAAAGCAGGCGCCGCGTGTAGGGGTGCGACGGATTCTCGAACACGGCCGAACGGCTGCCGAGTTCGACGATCTGGCCGAGATACATGACGGCGACCCGGTGGCTGATCCGCTCGACAACCGCCATGTCGTGGGAGATGAACAGGAAGGCGATGCCGAATTCGTCC
The DNA here is from genome assembly GCA_036732525.1 of Pseudomonadota bacterium. Lineage (GTDB taxonomy): Bacteria > Pseudomonadota > Alphaproteobacteria > Bin95 > Bin95 > VMCJ01. The sequence goes on from DAINCG010000150.1 coordinate 3,489, forward strand.
TGCAATTCCATCATCAGATTGATGACCTGCGCCTTGATGGTCACGTCGAGCGCCGAGACCGCCTCGTCCGCGACGATCATCCTCGGATTGAGGCCGAGCGCCCGGGCGATGCAGATACGCTGACGCTGGCCGCCGGAGAATTCGTGCGGGAAGCGCTGCGCATGTTCGGGCGGCAGGCCGACGCGCCGCAGCAGCATCGCGACCCGGTCTTTCAACTCAGACCCCGAGGCGATGCCGTGGACGCGCATCGGCTCCGCGATCGCCGAGCCCGCGGTCAGGCGCGGATTGAGGCTGGCGAACGGGTCCTGGAAAATCATCTGGAGGCGCGGGCGGACCTCCCGCATCCGCGTCTGGGAGAAGCCGGTGATGTCCTGGCCCTCGAACAGGACCTGGCCGCGCGTCGGCTCCACCAGCTTGAGGAGCGAGCGGCCGGTCGTCGACTTGCCGCAGCCGCTCTCGCCGACAAGCGACAGCGTCTCTTGCGGCTCCACATGGAAGCTGACGTTCTCGACCGCGTGAACGCGGCCGCTGACCCGGCCGAAGATGCCGGACTTGATGTCGAAGCGCGTGGTGAGATTGCGCGCCTCGATGATGGGATGGACGCTGTCGGTCATCGTCCCGCCCCCTCAGGCCGCATCGATCGAGACGTCGGGGAAAGGCTCTGGCTTCGTCTTGCCGCGCATGCTGCCGAGCTTCGGCACGGCATTCAGGAGCGCCTTGGTGTAGGCGTGCTCTGGCGCATGGAATATGCGGTCGACCGTCCCCTCCTCCATCGCGAGGCCCTTGTACATGACGAGCACCCGGTCGGCCATTTCGGCGACGACGCCCATGTCGTGGGTGATGAACATGACCGCCATGCCGATCTCCTTCTGGAGATGGCGGATCAGGTCGAGGATCTGGGCCTGGATGGTGACGTCGAGCGCCGTCGTCGGCTCGTCGGCGATCAGGAGGTCCGGCCGGCAGGCGAGCGCCATCGCGATCATAACCCGCTGGCGCATCCCGCCGGAGAGGTGGTGCGGATACTGCTGGAGCTGCTTCGCCGGCTCCGGGATGCGGACGAGCTTCAGCATCTCCAGCGCGATCTCCCGCGCCTCCTCCCCGCCCTTCTGCTGGTGCAGCATGATCGTCTCGGAGATCTGGAAGCCGATCGTGTAGACCGGATTGAGTGAGGTCATCGGCTCCTGGAAGATCATCGAGATGTTGTTGCCGCGGATCTGGCGCATCGTGTCCTGGTCGGCCGCGACCAGATCGACGATGTCGCCGGTCGGCTGGCGGAGGCGCGCCGACCCGCCCACGATCCGCCCGCCCGCATAGTCGTTGAGCCGCATCAGGCCCATGGCGGTCACCGACTTGCCGGAGCCCGATTCGCCCACGACCGCAAGCGTCTCGCCTCGGTCGATATGGAAGCTGACCCCGTCCACGGCCTTCACGACCGTGTCCTCAAGCGGGAAGTGAATCTTGAGGTCGACCGCCTCGACGATCCGGTTCTCGTCCATCCGCTGGTTCTCGCCTGCCCTGTCGGTCGCGGCCCTGCTTCGGAGCCGCGTTGCTTGCCATCCTCTATAGTGGGAACGGCCCTATCGAGGCAAACCGGAAGGCCGGGCGGCTCACCAGGACGTCGGCGCGGCGCACAGGTCCAGGATGAAGGGCGAGCCGTCGGCATGCCGCTCGACGACCGGGTAGCGCTCCTTCACCAAGGGGTCGTGGCCCGGCAGCAGCCGGCAGATGTCGCCGCCGACCATGGCGTTCATCTTGCGGTAGCCCGCGAGCATCTGCCGGAGGTCGTGGAAGATCAGAAAGGCGCGTTCCTGCTCGACCTCCTGCCAGAAGTGGATGGCGTCCGTCGCCAGCACCACGGGGCCCCGGTCGGTGGCGACGGTCAGCGCCAACTGACCGGCGCTGTGGCCGCCGATCAGCGTGTAGTCGACGCCCGGCGCGAAGGTCCCGTCGCCCTGCAGGAATGTCAGCCGATCCTCGTAGCAGAGGCCGACGATCTCCGCCGCCTCGTCGCCATGATAGGGCTCGCGCAGCACGTGGTAGGACATGTCAGGCCCGGTGATCGATTCCATCTCCAGGTCGTTCATGTAGAACTTGGCCTTCGGATAGGCCTTCAGGTCGCCGACATGGTCCCAGTGCGCGTGGGAGAGGATGACGTCCTCCACGTTCGCCGGATCGACGCCGAGCGTCTTCAGCGCCGTCGTCGGCGCCTGAAGCCAAGTCCGGCCGAGCTTGCGGACCTTGTGCTCGGCGGCGCCGGTGTCGACGACGATGGCCCGGTCGTTCGAGACCAGGACCCAGCTATAGTAGTCGAGGCCGCCCGTCTCCTCGTTCGGATCGCCGAACATGAACGTCATGTGCGCCGGGCGGGACGGCTGCACGGTGTAGCGGATGCCGTAGATCTTCCAGGTCTGGGTCATGCGATCAGAGGTCCAATGGCTTGGTCGGCGGAAGGTCGAGACGGATGGCGGCGGCCGTGCCGTCGGCCAGCGTCGTCTCGGCGGGATATCGGGTGGAAACGAGCGGGTCGTGGCCCGGGATCATCCGGTCCATGTCGCCGCCGACCAGCGCCTTCACGCGGCGCAGGCTCGCCAGCATGGCTTTCATGTCGTTGAAGGCGGCGAAGGGCAATTCGTCCCGGAACTCTACATAATAATGGACGGCGTCGGACGCGAGCAGCAGTCGCCCGTTCGTCGTCTCGACGAACAGCGCCGTCTGCCCGGCGCTGTGGCCGGCCGTCAGGATGTAGTCGACGCCGGGCGCGAACGTCCCGTCGCCGTCGAGGAAGGTCAGCCGATCCTCGTAGACGAGCTCCACCAGCCGCTGCGCCTCGTCCATCTGGTAGGAGCCGCGGATGCGGGGATAGGTCATGTCGGGGCCCGTAATCGACGCCATTTCCCGCCGCTGCATCCAGAAATGCGCGTTTGGAAACAGGTTGAG
>DAINCG010000150.1:6435-10181 GCA_036732525.1 Pseudomonadota bacterium
GCCGACATGGTCCCAGTGGGCGTGGGTCAGAAAGACCTGCTCCACCTGCGCGGCGTCGATGCCGACGCCGGCCAGCGCCGCGACCGGATCGATCAGCGGGGTCCGACCCTTTGCGGGCATCTTGGCCGCGCTCGCGCCGGTGTCGACGACGATGACGCGGTCGCCGGAGCGGAGCGCCCAGAAGAAATAGTCCATGCCGCCGACGTCGAGCTTCGGGTCGCCGCCGACAAAGACCTCCGCGCCGCTTCCGATCGGCCGAAACGCGTAGCGGAAGGCGTAAACCTGCCAGAGGCCGGTCATTTGCCCCGCGTCTCGAGCGCGTCGATCAGGATGGTGTAGTAGCGGTCGCCGAAGTTCATCGCGTCCGCCTTCTTCAGGAGGTCCATGGTCGTTTCGGCGCCGGTCATGACGACGCCGCAGGATTCGGCGAGATCGAGCGCGTAGCCCAGATCCTTCATGATGTACTTGACGGGAAAGGTCTGCGCCGGGTGCGTTCCCGGCAGCATCGACTTGATGCCGTGATTGCGCAGCACGAAGCTGTCGGCGGAGCCCGTCGTCAACGTCTCGAACAGCACCTCGCCGTCGACCGCGCCGGATTCCTGCGCGACCTTCAGGGCTTCGGCGATCGTGCGCACGGTCTGCACGACGATCATGTTGTTCATCAGCTTGACCGCCTGGCCGGCGCCTGGCTTGCCGCAGAGGATGATGTCGCCGCCCATACAGGAGAGCCACGGCTTCACCGCGGCGAAATCCTCTTCCGTGCCGCCGACCATGAAGTTCAGCGTGCCGTTCTCCGCCGCCGTCACGCCGCGGGAGACGGGCGCGTCCAGGAACTTGACGCCCTTGGCCGCGGCCGCTTCGGCGATCTCCTGCGCCAGCGCGACAGGACAGGTCGAGCAGTCGACGATGGTCTGACCGGCCTTGGCGTTCTCCAGCAGGCCGCCCGGCCCCAGCACCACGGCGCGGACCTGCGGCTCGCCGGGCAGCGACAGGAAGACCATGTCGGATCGCTTCATCAGGTCGCCCAGACCCGCCGCCACCTCGACGCCGTCGGCGGAAAGGCGCTGCAAGGGCGCCGGATTCTGGTCGAACGCCAGCACCGGCCGGCCGGACTTCTTGACGAGGTTCCGGCACATCTTCTCGCCCATGACGCCGACGCCGACGAATCCAAGATCAGGCTGCTCGCCCATACTGTTCTGCTCCAATGATCACGCGTTGAGGGTTCGGGCGAATTCCGCCGCATATTGGCCGGCGCGCCGGCCGAAGACGGAGCCGGACATCAAGCCCGTCCCGCCCGGATAGTTCTCGTAGAAGAGGCCGCCGACGAGTTCGCCCGCGGCAAAGAGGCCCGGGATCGCCCGGTCGGCCTTGTCCTGCACGCAGTTCTTGTAGTCGATCTTCAGGCCGCCGAACGTGAAGGTGACGCCCGTCGTCGTGACCCACGCCTCGTAGGGCGGGCTGTCGATCTGCAGCGCCCAGTTCGACTTCGCCGGCGAAATGCCCTTGGTTCCGACGCCGTCCAGCACCGCCGGATTGTAGTTGGCGTCGATGAAGGCCTGGTCCGGACAGGCGGCGTTATATTCGTCGATTGTTTTCTTCAGACGGTCGGCCGTAATCTCGAGGCCTTCGGCCAATTCCTCGATCGTGTCCGCCTTCACGTGCGTCACCTGTTTGATGCGGTACTCGTCACGCAGGCGATGCTGGGTCTTCTGGTCGAAGATCTGGACGGCCGTGTAGTGCGGCTGGCCCATGATCGCCTTGCCGAAGCGCACATAGGTCAGGTTCCGGTAGTCCTCGCCCTCGTCGACGAAGCGGTCGCCATTGATGTTGACCATGATGCCGAGCGGGTAGGAGTGCTTCTGGAAGTTGTCGAGCACCCAGCGGTCGCCGAAGGGCGGCGCGGAGATGTCCCAGCCGACCGAATGGCAGCCGGACCAATTGCCGTAGGGCACGGCGCCGATGTACATGGCCATCTGGATGCGCACGCGGGCGAGGTCCCAGCCCTGCCTCAGATAGCGGACCCGCATCTCCGGGTTCGATTCGAACCCGCCGCACGCCAGGATGACCGCCTTGCAGGCGATGTCTTCGTATCCGCCCGGAGCGCGGACCTGCAGGCCGGTGATCCGGTAATCGTCCGTCTGATAAAGCTTCGTCGCGCCCGTGCCGTAGCGGATGTCGATGCCGAGGTCGCTACAGCGCTTCAGCAGGAATTCGACCAGCCCCGCGCCGCCGCCGACGGCCTCGATGTTCACGCCGCCGTAGAAGTGCTGCTTGCCTTCGACCTCATAGGACTGGCGGCCGTACATCGGGATGAAGCGGACGCCGTTTTCGCGGAGCCACGCCATCGCCGGCCTCGAGCCGTCGATCAGCGTCCAGGCCAGGTCCTCGTTCGACTGGCCGCGCGTCACCTTCATCAGGGTTTCGTAGAAGAACTGCCGGTCGTGCGGCGGCAGGATCATCTTGCCCGCCTCGTCGTCGCTCATGTCGACGAGCACGTCCTCGCGGACGTCGTCGAGGCCGGAGTGGACGAAGCGGAAGCCGCCCGCGGTGAAGTAGCAATTGCCGCCCTTCTCGTCCTCCGGCGCCTTTTCCAGCACCAGCACCTTCGCGCCATGCTCATGGGCGGATATCGCAGCGCAAAGCGCGGCGTTCCCGGCGCCCACGACGACAACGTCATAGTCGGCCATCGCCATCTCCAAGTTCGAAACCGGTGAGAGGCTAGCCCCTCGGGGCGCGGCGCGACAAGCCACGCCGAACGCCTGGCTTTCAGTCCACGTTAACCATGACGGCCGCAGGGTCCGCCGAACGCCACCAGCCGAAAGCGATCCCATGACGCCTCAGCCCGCGCTCGCCGCAGCTCCCCAAGCCGCTGCGCCCCAGCCCGCCGCGAACGGCATCGCCGAAATCGCGTTTCCCGGCGGCGCCGCCCGCTACGCGACCCCGAACCAGGTGACGCAGTGGCGGGTCCGGACGTTCTTCTCGAAGGAACGGGATACGCTCGCCTGGATCGCCCGCTTCCAGCCGGGCGAGACCATGGTCGACATCGGCGCCAATGTCGGCATGTACGCCATCTGGGCGGCGCTGACGCGCGGCGTGAAGGTCGTCGCGTTCGAGCCGGAATCGCAGAACTACGCGCTGCTGAACGCCAACATCTTCCTGAACGGCCTGTCGGAGCAGATCTCGGCCTACTGCCTCGCGATCTCCGACCGGTCTGGCTTCGACCACTTCTATCTTAGCCGCTTCGAACAGGGCGGCTCCTGCCACGCCTTTGGCGCGCCGCTCAATCCCGACCTTCAGGAGATGCGGCCGCAGTTCCGCCAGGGCTGCTTCGCCGCCAAGCTCGACGAACTGGTCGAGGCCGGCGTCATCCCCGTGCCGGCGCACGTCAAAATCGACGTCGACGGTCTGGAACATGCGGTCATCGATGGCATGGCCGGCATGCTCGACCGGCCAGAGCTCAAGTCGGTCCTGGTCGAGGTCAACGGCAAGCTCGGCGAGCACACGGCGCTCGTCGAAGGCCTGATCGCCCGCGGCTTCCACGTCGACGAGCGGCAGAAGGCCGCCTCCCTTCAGACGGAAGGCTTCTTCGCCGGCTCCGGCAACATCATCTTCTGGCGCGACGCCGACGCGGCGACCGAGCTCGGCGCGGACCTCGCGGGCGAAAGCGCGGGCGGCCCCGCGACAGTCCGGAGCGGCGGGCTCCGCCTCGCCGGCCTGACGCCGGCGGAGGCGGTCGAGGCGGCGGA
>DAINCG010000151.1:0-3771 GCA_036732525.1 Pseudomonadota bacterium
GACGATCTGGGTCTGGCTGACCACGGCGAGCTTCTTGCCCTCTTCGTTGGTCACGACCGTCTGCCAGACCTGGGTGGTGCGGCCGACATGGACGGGCGTGCACTCGCCGATCAGCTTGCCGGGCCGGGTCCCGCGCAGGAAGTTGGTCTTGGATTCCAGCGTCGAGGTCACGGCGCCGTCGGGCAGGTTCATGATCGCGCCGCGCGCGCCGAGCGTATCTGCGAAGGCCATGTAGATGCCGCCATGGACGGCGTCCGCGCCGTTGGTGTGTTCCGGCTTCGCTTCCATTTCGGCGAGGATGCGGGTTTTCGAGACCTCGACGAAACGGATGCCGAGGGCTTCGATGAAGTTGGCGTAGCTCAAGTCGGTCGGGTCCTTAAGGGATCGATTAGGCGGTCGCAGGCTTCGGCGCGGCTTCCGGTTCCGCGTCGGGCGCCGGCAGCAGTTCGGCCTCGACCTCTTCCATCGGCGTCTGGTCGGCCGGGCCTTCGAGCAGCGCGGTGGGATCGACCGGGTTCGGCAGTTCGGCGAGCGGCACGTAGTTCGGGCGGCGCCAGTCCATCGAATCGAAGGCGCCGGCGGGGCTGATCGCGGACCAGCGGGTCGCGACCGCGCCGGATTCGCGGCAGACCCAGACCGGGTCCGGCGGCGCCACGGCGGCGCGGGCCATCCAGTCGCGCGCGACCGCCCGGTCGCCGCCCGAAGCCAGTTCGATGTCCGCCATCAGGCGGCAGACGCGCGCGTCGGGGTCCAGTTCGGCGAGCGGCGTGATGTAGCTCTTCGCCTTCTCGAAGTCGTCGATGCGCACGGCTTCCCGCGCCATCATCAGGCGAGTTTCCGGGTGGCCCGGATTGGCGAGCGCCAGCTTTTCGAACTTCTGGAACTGCTTCTTGCGGTCGTAGATGCCGGTGACGTTCTCGTAAATCGGCACCAGGCCGGGATGCGGCTCGCGGCCCCAGGCCTCGTAGATCACCTTCTCGGCGCGGCCGATGCGGCCGTAGAGCGTCTCCATTTCCGCATACTGGATGGCGGCGGGCGCGAAGCGCGGATCGACCTTGTAGGCCTCGCGGGCGAGCGACAGCGCCTGGGCGCCGTCGTCGTTCGCCGCGCGCTCGCGGCTCGCCTCGACGTCGACGACCGCGCGCCAGTGCTTGGCCTGCGCCTCGTCGACCAGCTTCTTCCGCTCCAGCCCCTTCAGGCTCTCGCGCGCGGCTTCCCAGCGGCCGGACAGCGCCTGGACGCGGAACAGCGCATCGAGCACCCACGGCACGCCGGGCTTCGCCTTCTCGGCCTCCTCCAGGATGGCGAGCGCGCGGGGCATGTCGCCGTCCTTGCGCGCCTGCTGGTAGAGGCCCTGCAGGCCCAGGAACTTGGTGTCCGGGTTTTCCGTCATCGCCTCGAACTGGGCGACGGCGGCCGCGTCGTCGCCGTTCTTCTGCGCGATCTGGGCGGAGAGCATGCGGTTGAGCGGCTGGTCGGCCGGCAGGCGAGCTTCGGCGCGCACCTGCTGGCGGGCAGCCTCCCGCGTGTCGCCGGTCGCCAGCGCCACCATGCCCCGGCTCAGGGCCTTGTAGCCTTCCTCCCGGCGCTTCCGGCCGATGGTCTGGACGATGTCCTTCGGCTTCCGCCAGAGGATCCAGGCGAGCAGGTTCCAGACGATGAGCGCGATGACCACGAGCACGGTCGCGGCGACTGCGGCCTCGAACGGCGCATAGGGGCCGAAGACCCGCTCGCCCCAGGTCAGCGTCACGGGCGCCGTCACCCCGCTCAGGAGGTAGACGCCCCAGATCGCCGCTGCGGCGATGGCAAAGAAGATAAGTGCGCGGATCATGGTCTAGGCCCCATCGGCGGCCGCGATGGCGGCCTTCTCTACGGCGTCGATATCGTCTCCCGCCGCGGCCTTTGCCTTGGCCTTGGCCAGCCAGGGCGCGAACCGTGCGGCGGCGTCGCCGTCCAGCTTTTCCACTTCGGCGATGGCGCGGTCGAGGTCGCCGTCGGCGAGCGCCGCTTCGGCGCGCGCGGCGACGGCCGCCGGGTCGTCGCCTTCGACGTCGCTGCCGACCCGGCGCACCTTCAGGCGCTCGACGATGCCGCCGACCGCGCGGTCGAGCCAGCCGGCGCCGGAGTTCAGCTTGTCCTTCAGGCGGTCCTGGCCGATCGCGACCGAGATGCCCTGCAACTCGGCCAAGAGCGCGTCCTCCTGCGGCAGGCCGGTATCGGCGAACTCGACCCAGGGCCCTTCCTTCAGCTCCGTCGCTTCCGGCCGGGCGGCCTGGGCGCGCTCCAGCAATGTGGCGAATGGCTTGCCGGAGGCGACGGCCGTCCGAAGGTCGTTCAGCGCCAACACGGTCTTGGCCAGCGACTGGACAGTGTTCTTGCGCGCCCGCTCTTCCAGAGCCGCGACGCGGGCTTCGGCGTCGGCGAGGGCGGTCGTCAATTTCTCGATCTCCGCCGGCAGCTTGGCGATCTCGGCCGTGTTGCCGGCGGCCGCGGAGGCGGCGCTGTCCAACTTCTCCAGAAGCTCGGCCGGCGTCTCGCCGCTGAGCGCGCGGGCGGCCTCGGCGAGTTCGCGGACCTCGGCAAGCTCGGCTTCCAGCTTGGCCACGGCCGCGCCTAATTCCTTGCCGGCGGCGACGCTGGACTGCTCGACAGCGGCGCGCACCTCTTCCTGGCCTGCCTGCAAGGCCTGGATCTGCGCCGTGTTGGCGTCGACCTTGCGGCCGGCCTCGGCGCCGGCTTCCAGCCCGGCCTTCACCGCCGGCGCTTCGGCGAGCGCCATCCGGTCGCGCAGCTGGTTCGGCGCGACCGACGTCAGATAGATGACATAGACGACGCAGATGGTCAGCACGGCGAGCCAGCCGTAGATCAGCCCGCGGCTCGGGCGCTTCGGTTCGGGCGTCGCGGCCGGAGGTTCACGGAGCGGCGCATCGCCGCCGGACGTTCCGAAGGCCGCGGCCGCGGCCCCGCCAGCGCCCGCCGCAGCCGCCGCCGCTGCGGTCTCGGCCGCTTCGGTCGCGCTCGCCGCGTCGTCGTCGGACGTCGCCTCATCGGCGCTCTCGCCCTCGGCCGATGCGTCGGCGGCTTCCCGCGGCGTCGCCGGATCATCGGGGTCCTGCCACTCCGCCTCGATGACCTCGGGCGGGCTTTCCTCGGCGGCGTCGGGCTTCGGTCCGGCGGAAGCGTCGTCCGGCGCTTCCTCGTCTTTCGGCTTGTCGTTCATGCCGCCTAACTGGCTCCGTTCGATGGCGCCGTCTCGCGAAGCGATGCGGCTAATGTCTGCAGCAGCGACGCCGCGTCGGGCCGTTCGGCCGTCAGCACGCGCCGCCAGGGCAGGTCGTTCAACGGCGCGGCCACGTTCGCGCTTAAAGCAGCCGCTGTCGTCCCCGCCAGCCCCGGCCCTAGTTCTGCCTCATTGGCCAACCTAACAAAAGTCCGGGACGAGCGTGGCGAAAAAAAAGCCGCATACTCGATGCCTCCGGCCCGGATCAGCCGGCGCGTCGCCGGAGAAAGCGCGTCGGCGGCCTCGGCTGCGTAGAGCACGACGCCGATCGTCTCGAAGCCAGCATCCGCCAGCGCGGCGGCCAGATCGAAGGCGATGTCGGCGCCGCGCGCGTGCAGCAAAGGCCCGCCCGCGGGCTCGAGTTCGGCCGCGGCGAGGTCCGCGAGCGACCGCCCGTCGCCCTCGGCGGCCGCGACATCCCGAAAGCCCGCCGTCCGCGCCGCCGCCGCCGTCGCCCCGCCGACCGCGTAGAGCGGCAGGTCCCGGCGCGC
>DAINCG010000151.1:3781-10173 GCA_036732525.1 Pseudomonadota bacterium
GTCCGCGCGGCGAAGGCGCGCACGCCCTCGGCGCTGGTGGCCAGCACCGCCTGCACGGCGTCCAGATCGGGCAAGGCGACGTCGGTCGCGCGGTAGCGCAGCAGCGGCTCCAGCACCGGGTCGAAGCCAAGCCTCTCCGCGGCCTTCGCGAAGCCGGCTGCGGCTGGCTCCGGCCGGGTGACGAGCAGCCGGGGCCCGGGCATCCGCGCCTAGTCCTCGAAGAGGGCGGCGTCGCCCGCACGGTGGAGTTCGGCCCCGGCGTCGCGGCCGAGCGCCTCGGCGTCGGCGGCCGCGCCGGCGCGCGACGCCCGCCAGGTCTTGCGGCCGTCCTCGCTCGCCAGCAGCGCGTCGAGGCGGATGCCGCCGGCGCCGTCGAGCACGGCGTAGGCGCCGATCGGCGTGCGACAGGACCCGTCGAGCGCGCCGAGAAGGGCGCGTTCGGCCCGGATCACGATCGCGGTCGGCGCGTGGTCGATGCGGCTGACCAGGTCCGCCATCGTCGTATCGTCCGCCCGGATCTCGATGCCGACGGCGCCCTGGGCGGCCGCCGGCAGCATGACGTCGGGCTCCAGCGTCTCGGTGATGCAGGCGCTCATCTCCAGGCGGTCGAGCCCGGCCTTGGCGAGCAGCGTCGCCTCCGCCTCGCCCTTTTCTAGCTTGGCGAGGCGGGTGCCGACATTGCCGCGAAAGGGCGCAACGACGAGGTCCGGCCGCCGGGCCAGCACTTGCGCCTTCCGGCGGAGCGAGGCCGTGCCGACGCGGGCGCCCGCCGGCAGCTCGTCCAGCCGCGCGCCAGACGCGGAAATCCAGGCGTCGCGCGGATCGGCGCGCTCCAGGACGGCGGCGATGGCGAAGCCGGGCGCGAGTTCGGTTTCGACGTCCTTCATCGAGTGGACGGCGATGTCGATGCGGCGTTCGGCCAGCGCCTCCTCGATTTCCTTGGCGAACAGTCCCTTGCCGCCAATCTCCGCCAGGAGCCGGTTCTGCACCCGGTCGCCGGTCGTGCGGATTTCGACGATTTCGATTCCGCCCGCAGCGGCGAGCGCCGGCGCCGCCTTCCGGAGTTCATCGGCGACGCGATGCGCCTGCCAGAGCGCCAAGGGGCTGCCTCGGGTGCCGATGCGCAGCGGAAGGTCGATATTCGGTTCGTTCGCCATCGCCATTCGTCTTAGCCGTCAGCGAAGACTTGCGCCAGTGGCGTCGCTCGCGGCACCTTTGCGGGCCAACCGTTTCGTCAGCAGACATCTGGAGTATCGCCGCCATGACCGGCCGGATTTTCGACGGGCTGAAAGTCATCGACTGCGCCAGTTTCATCGCAGCCCCCGTCGCCGCGACGATCATGGCCGACTTCGGCGCCGACGTGATCAAGATCGAGGCGCCCGGCGGCGACCCCTACCGCTCGCTGCACCGCGGCCCCGGCATGCCGGATGCGAACTTCGACTACGCCTGGTTCGCCGACAACCGCTCGAAGCGCGGCCTCTGCCTCGACCTGAAGCAGGAGGCGGCGCAGGCGGTGCTGCACCGTCTGGTGAAGGAGACGGATGTCTTCATCACCAATTTTCCGTTTCCGGTCCGCGACAAGCTAAAGCTGCGCTACGAGGACCTGAAGGCGACACGGCCGGACCTGATCTATGCTTCGCTCACCGCCTATGGCGAGGAGGGGCCGGAAGCGAGCAAGACCGGCTTCGATTCGACCGCGCTCTGGGCGCGCTCCGGCCTGATGGACATGATCAAGACTGCGCCGGACCTGGCGCCGACCCGCTCCGCGCCCGGCATGGGCGACCATCCGACCGGCACCGCACTGTTCGCGGCGATCGCCATGGCGCTCTACAAGCGGGCGACGACGGGGGAAGGCTCCTATGTCTCGACGTCCCTGGTGGCGAATGGCGCCTGGTGGAATTCGTTCTACCTGCAGGCCGCGCTCGCCGGCGCCGACATCCCGCCCCGGCCGCACCGGGACGAATGGTTCAACGCGCTCTCGAACCACTATGTCTGCAAGGACGGGCGCTGGTTCATCCTGGCCCTCGTCAACGAGATGCGGCAGATCGGCCGCTTCATCGAGGCGATCGGCCGGCCGGACATCCTGGCCGATCCGCGCTTCGCGACCCAGGAAGCGCGGCGGGCGAACGCCGGCAAACTCACCAAGATCCTGGACGACGTGTTCCTGACCAAGACCTGGGAGGAATGGCGCGAGATCCTGGAAGCGCACGGCATCACCTTCGGCGTCGTCCGTAAGTCCGCGGATGCGCCGGACGACCGGACGTTCACGGATGCCGGCGCCTTCGTCCCGGCGGGACAGGGCAATCCGACCGACCGGACCATCGGCACGCCCGTCTTCATGCGGGGCCAGGAGAAGACGCCGGTCAGGCCCTCGCCCGCGCTTGGCCAGCACAGCGACGAGATTCTGGCGGAAGCGGGCTTCGGCGCGGAAGAAATCAAAGCTTTTCGGACGGCGGGCGCGGTACAGTAAAGGCCTCCCGAACGAAAGGCGGCTCACTCATGGACGAAGCCAAGCTCAAGGACGCGCTGGAGACCGTGTTCGCGGCCGACTCGGCGCTCTATCAGAATCGCGGCTTCCAGCGGCGCATCGGCTACGGCACGCGGCCGGCGCTGGTGAACATCGACCTCGCGAACGCCTGGACGCGGCCGGGCAATCCGTTCACCTGCGCCAATTGCGACGAGATCATCGACGCGGTGAACCAGCTTCTCGTCCCGGCGCGGGCGCTGCAAATCCCGATCATCTTCACCACGACCGCCTACGCCGTCACCGACGGGCCGAACAGCGACATGGGCATGTGGGGCAAGAAGATCCCGGCCGAGGTGCTGAAGGAAGGCTCGGAAGCGGTCAAGATCGACAGCCGGCTCAATCCGCAGCCCGGCGAGCACATCATCGTCAAGAAGCGGGCGAGCGCCTTCCACGGCACCATGCTCGCCGGCCTGTTGCGCGCCGCCGACGTCGACATGGTGATCATCACCGGCACGACGGCGAGCGCCTGCGTGCGCAACACGGTCGAGGACGCGATCGCAGAGGGCTTTCGCCCGATCGTCCCGCGCGAGACCATCGGCGACCGCATCGCCGGCGCCATCGAATGGAACCTGTTCGACATCGACGCGAAATTCGGCGACGTCGAGCCCCTGGACAATGTCGTCCGCTACCTGGAAGGCCTGAACGGCGCGCCGCGCTGACAGGTCGGAGCCTCCGCCCATGGCCATGATCCTGCACGACCTGGTCGCGACCGGCGACCGGCGCTTCAGCCCCTATTGCTGGCGGACCAAGCTGGCGCTCGCGCACAAGGGCCTCGAATACGAGACCCGGCCGGTGCGCTTCACCGACATCGACGCGCTCTCGGCCGGCGGCCCGCGCCTCAGCCTGCCGACGCTCGACGACGGCGAGACCCGGGTCGTCGACAGCTGGGAGATCGCGGAGCATTTGGAACGGAGCTATCCGGACTCCTCCAGCCTGTTCCCGACGGGCCGGGAGGTCGCGCGTTTCGTGCAGGGCTGGACCAATTCCGTCCTGAACGTCGCCGTCATCAAGGTGGTGCTGATGGCGGTCTATGACGCGCTCGACGAAGAGAACCAGGCCTATTTCCGCGAGAGCCGGGAAAAGCGCTTCGGCGTGAAGCTCGAATCGGTCGTGGCCGACCGGCCGGGCGCCCTGAAGGCGCTCCGCCAGGCCCTGCAGCCGATGCGCGATGTGCTCGCGGCCCAGCCATTCCTATCGGGCGTCGGCCCGGCCTATGCCGACTACATTCCCGCCGGCGCCTTCCTTTGGGCCGAAGCGGTCGGCGAAACGGGCCTGTTGGAGCCGGGCGACCCGGTCGCCCATTGGCTCAATCGGACGATCTCCGTGCTCGGAGACTGAGCGTTCCGTTCCGCCGAATGACCAGTCGTCTAGGCGCTTGCCTCTCTGCTGAATTGCTGGGCTAGCCGGATGAACGCCTTGAAGGCCGCCGACGGATTGCGTCGGCTGGGATAGTAAAGGCAGAGATCGCCGATTGGAGGCGTCCAATCAGTGAGCAGGCGTATGAGGCGCCCGGCCGCGATATCGTCGCGCACGTCCTGTTCGAGGAAGAGCGCGACGCCCACGCCGCCTAGAGCGGCCGCACGCGCGAGGCTCGCTTCGTTTACCGTGATCGGGCCAGTTACGGCGACCTCAACGATCTCGCCGCCGCGCTCGAACTGCCAACGATGCAGCGCCCCGTTCGGCAGTCGGACGCGGATGCATTGGCGCATGGCAAGGTCCGACGGCGCGCGCGGCGCGCCATGGCGGTCAAGATAGGCTGGCGATGCGACGACAGCGTGGCTTTGCGGTCGACCCAGGGGAACGGCGATCATGTCGGCCGGCACGAGATCGCCGCGGCGTATGCCCAGATCGAATCCCTCCGCGACGATGTCGACCAAGCGGCCCTCGGCGACGAGATCGATGTGGACGGCAGGGTGGTGACGCAGGAATTCCAATATGAGCGGCGAGACGATTTCCTGTGCGCCTGCGGCGAACGAGTTGATCCGCAAGGTTCCCACAGGCGTCGACTGCTGCGACCGCGCCGCGTCCATCGCGACTTGGATGTCCCGAAGCGCCGGGCCCACCTGATCGACGAAGGTTTCGCCCGCGTCGGTCATGGCGACGCTTCGGGTCGTTCGGTTGAAGAGGCGCACGCCGAGGTTCGCCTCCAGTTTCGCCACGGCGTTGCTGAGCGCATTCGGCGACATTTCGAGCGCCAGGGCCGCGCGGCGGAACGATCGCTCGCGTGCGACGGCGATGACGGCCTCAAGCTCTGTCAGGCTGGGTCGATACATTGTCCCGAATTCCTGGATAACTCATCCCATTCTATCCCAATTATCGAGACGGCGGTCATCGCCTAGATCATCGGCAAATGCCCAATCTGAGTGGAGTGAACCGATGCATCTGCCAACGCCCGTCCAGGCATACTTCGAGCAGGATAGCGCGCCCGACGGCGCGGCCCCGCTTCACGCCTTTGCGCCCGACGCCGTCGTCCGGGACGAAGGCAAACTGCATGTCGGCCACGATGCGATCGATGCCTGGTGGCGCGCCGCCAAGGTCAAGGTTCGGTCCTATGCCGAACCGCGCGAAGTCTGCGAGCAGGTCGAGGGCGTCACAGTCCGAGCCGTCGTGAACGGCGAGTTTCCCGGAAGCCCGGTCGTTCTTACTTTCGATTTCCGTCTCAACGACGCGAAAATTTCGGCGCTGGAGATCAAGGCATGAGCGCGTTTCTTCAGCTAGAGGGCAAGCGCGCGCTCATCACATCCGGGACGCGCGGCGCGGGGGCGGCGACGGTCGAGCTGTTCCGCGAACTCGGGGCACAGGTGCTGACCGCGGCGCGCTCGCGGCCGGCGTCGACGCCGGCCGAATTCTGCGTCGCCGCGGATCTCTCGACCGCGCGCGGTTGCGCCGAGCTGGCCGCCGCGGCGCAGGAACGTCTCGGCGAGATCGACGTCCTGGTTCATATGCTTGGCGGCTCGTCGGCGCCCGCGGGCGGCTTTGCCGCGCTCAGCGACGCGGAATGGTCGAAGGAACTGGAATTGAACCTCATGACGGCCGTGCGGCTCGACCGGGCGCTCGTGCCTGCGATGGCCGCGCGAGGGCGCGGCGTGGTCATCCATGTCACGTCGATACAGCGCAAGCTTCCGCTTCCGGAGGCGACGACCGCATATGCGGCCGCCAAAGCGGCGCTTTCGACCTATAGCAAGAGTCTGTCGAAAGAGGTTTCGCCCATGGGCGTCAGGGTCGTCCGCGTGGCGCCCGGCTGGATCGAGACGGAAGCGGCCGTGCGGATGACTGAAAGGGTCGCAGCGGAAGCCGGCGTCGATGCCGAGGGCGGGAGACGGATCATCATGGACTCGCTCGGCGGCATACCCATCGGGCGGCCTTCGAAGCCGGAGGAAGTCGCGAACCTGATCGCCTTTCTCTCTTCCGAACGGGCCGCGACGATCACGGGCGCCGAATTTATCATCGACGGCGGCACAATCCCGACTGCGTGAGGCCAGGCGCGATCGGGGAGGCGAAGCATCGCCGTTGGAGCAAAAGCGGACTAACCGGGGCCGCCATCGGCATAGGGCCGGAGCGCCGCCCAGACAGCCTGGTTGGCGGGCGTCGCGACGCCAAACTGCCGGCCCATGCGGACGACTGCCCCGGCGAGCCAGTCGACTTCCAGGCGCTTGCCACGCTCCAGGTCGGTCAGGAGCGAGGGCTTCAGGTCGTCGGCCGCCGTCTCGGCATAGTCGAGGATGCCTTGCCGGACGGAGCGGACATCGATCCCCTGGGCCGCCGCGACGCGCACGGCTTCGTCGGTGAGCGCCCGGTAGAGCGCATTGAGTTCGGGGTCTCGCTTCACGCGACCCATCGGCTGGCGGGCGAGCGCGCAGGCGCC
>DAINCG010000152.1:0-10158 GCA_036732525.1 Pseudomonadota bacterium
GAGAAGCGCGAACAGGCCGACGGCCGCTGTCTCGGCGTCGCCTGCGACGAAGGCGCCGCGGTGGCCGCCCGCTTCGGCGCCCTGCGCGACCACGGCGTCCGCGCCGGCGGCTTCCGCCGCCAGCGCTTCGGCCACCGTGGTGACGATGGCGAACCACCGGATGCGTCGCGCTTTCAGCTCTTGAATAAAGTCTTCCGGGTAGAGCCCCATGATCGAAGAGACGATGGCAGGGCCGCTGTCGAGCATGGCTTGCAGCTGGGCCTCGAAATCGGGCGGCGTGGCGTCGCCGGCTTCCGGCGGCACTGCCGGACCCCAACCGGAGAGGAAGTTGCGCACGGCGGTCTCGGCTACGGCGTTCCGTTCCGGCGGCGGGTCCGGGATCCAGATGTTCATCTGGAAGGCGCCGTTCGTCGCGGCGCGGAACTCGGCCGCCCAGTTGCGGATGGCGTCCGGTTGCATCAGGAGCGCGCCGCAGGCGCCGAGGCCGCCGGCCGAGGCGACCGCGGCGGAAAGGCCAGGCGGACAGGCGCCGGCCATCGGCGCGAGCATGATCGGAATTTCGAAGCCGTTGGCGGCGGCGAACGCCTCGGCGCGGGCGACGGCATCCTGAAGGCTCATGCCTGAACTCCTTTCGACGCGGGCGGACGATCCTGCGTTCGGGTCGGGCCGGAGATCAAGGCGCGATCCAGTGTCGCCGATGCAAAGCGCTTTCCCATGCGGTCTTCCGGCGGCCCGCCGCGTCGCATAGGCTTCGTCCGCAAGCCTTCCTCGAACAGGACGAACCGGACGCATGGACTTCACGACGCTTTCCGAATCCCGCCGCAGCGTGCGCGGCTACAAGCCCGATCCCGTGCCGAAGGCGCTGATCGAGGAAATCCTGGCCGTCGCGAAACAGGCGCCGTCGTCGATGAATTCGCAGCCCTGGCACGTACACGTGCTGACCGGCGCGCCGCTCGACGAGGTCCGTCGCCGCAACATGGACGGCATGGCGGCTGGCGAGAAGCCGAAGCGGGACATCCTGACCCACGCGCCCTACGAAGGCCTGCATCGCGACCGGCAGGTCGGCATCGCGAAGAAGTTGTTCGCCGCAATGGGCATTGACCGCCATGACGCGGAGCGGCGGCAGGACTGGGTGCTGCGCGGCTTCCGCCAGTTCGACGCGCCGGTCTCGCTGATCCTAACCTACGACCGCGTGCTCGATCCGGGCGCGATCTGCCATTTCGACCTTGGCGCGCTTAGCTACGGCATCGTGCTCGCCGCCTGGGAACGCGGGCTCGGCTGCGTCGTCAACGGCCAGGGCATCTCGCGGTCCGACATCGTGCGCGAGGTCGCCGGGATTCCGGACGACGAGGTCATCATGACGGCGATCGCGCTCGGCTGGCCGGACGACGATTTCGCCGCGAACGCCGTCAAGGCGGAGCGGGAGCCGAACGGGAACTTCGTCCGCTATGTCGGCTTCGAAGACTGAATACAGAATGGGAGGAACTGATGCCGACGATCGACCGCGACGGGGTCGCGATCCACTACGAGATTGAGGGCGAGGGCCCGGTCCTGCTGCTGACGCACGGCTATTCGGCCTCGCACAAGATGTGGCGTTCCAATGTCCCGGCGATCGCCGCAGCCGGCTGGAAGGTCGTCACCTGGGACATGCGCGGCCATGGCGACAGCGCCTCGCCGGATGACGGCGCGCTCTATTCGGAGGCGCTGACGGTCGGCGACATCGACGCCCTTGTGGACGTCGCGGGGGCGGAGACGGCGGTCATCGCGGGCATGTCGCTTGGCGGCTACATGTCGCTCGCCTACCATCTGGCGCACCGGGATCGGGTGCGCGCGCTGATGCTGATCGACACCGGCCCCGGCTTCAAGAAGGACGAGGCGCGGGAGGCCTGGAACGAACGCGCCCGCACGCGCGGCGACGACCTGCTCGAGCGCGGCGAGGCGGCGCTCTCCAAGAGCCCCGAAGCGCGCCTGCAGGAACAGAACTATGCGGGGCTGCGGCACGCCGCGCGGGGCATGCTGACCCAGGCCTCGTCCGCCGCGATCAATTCGCTGCCGGATATTTCCGTGCCGACGCTGGTCGTCGTCGGCGACAAGGACGAGCCGTTCCTGGCGGCGACGGACTACATGGCCAACAAGATCCCGAACGCCCGCAAGGTCGTCATCCGGGACGCGGGCCATGCGTCGAACGTTGACCAGCCGGAGCAGTTCAATGCGGCGGTCGTGGATTTCCTGAAGGAACTCTAGCCGGTCAGCGGACGAACTTCTTCTCGTCCGCCTTCATGCCGTCCATGTCCTGAAGCCGGAAGATTTCCTCGACCGAGACGATGCCGGCATGGGCGCCGGCGGCGCCCCGGTCCCTGCGGATCTGTGCGAAGGTCGCCTGCATCGCGGTGACCGCCGCCCGGATCGCATGATTGCCGTAGATGATCGCCTTGATCGCGCCGACGGCCCTGACCCGCGCCTCGTCCATCTCGGGATAGGCGGTCGGCACGATCACCAAGGGCGCGCCGCCTCGCCAGGCGCGCGCGAAGCTTTCGATCTCGTCGGGCGTCGTTTGCTTCGAATGGATCAGAATCATGTCGGCGCCTGCCGTGACATAGGCCTCGGCGCGGCGCAGAGCTTCGGCCTCGCCGCGGCCGGCGATCAGCGCTTCCGTGCGGGCGACGACGATAAAGTCCGGATCGACGCGCGCGGCGAGCGCCGCTTCGATCTTGCCCTGGAAGGTCTCGACCGGAACCAGTTCCTGCCGCCCGCCGGCGACCAGGCTGGTCACTTTCGGGAACGTCTTGTCTTCGATCACGACGGCCGCCGCGCCCGCCCGCTCATACTGCCGGATGGCGTGGATGACGTTGACGGCGTTGCCGAAGCCGGTGTCGATGTCGGCGACGACCGGGATGTCGACCGCCTCCGCCATCGCCCGCACCATGTCCAGGTGCTGCGTCATCGTGATCAGGCTGACGTCCGGCAGGCCGTAGAGCGCCGAGAGTTCGAAGCCGGACGCCCAGATGCCGTCGAAGCCCGCCTCGGCCGCCAAACGGGCGGAGAGGGGGCTGTGCGCCGACATGATATGGGCGATCTCGCCCGCCGCGATCCGGTCGCGCAGCCGGCGCGCCTTGCTGATATCCGCCATCGTCTCGATCCTAGCCTATGGGCAGACCCGGCAGGGGAATGGGACAGACGCCGGATTCTTCGTTTCCCGCTTCGACTTCCGCCAGCGTATCGGCGTCGACGTCCGTCCGGAAGGTCGCATGGAAGCGGTTGACCATGTTGCTGGCGCCGACCGTCAGGCAGAGGTCGATGATCTGTTCCTTGGTGAAATGCCGCTCGAGATCGCCATATGTGGCGTCGTCGATCGGCTGCATGCGCGTCGCCTTGCGGGCGTATCGCACGATCGCTGCCTCTTCCGGGGCGAAAACGCCGTCCGGCAGCGGGTCGTCAAGCAGGCGTCCCATTTGTTCGTCCGTCAGCCCAAGCGCCCGACCGAGCGCCGTGTGCGTCGGGATTCAATAGAAGCAGTTGTTAGTCGTCGTCGCCGTCAGATAGGCGAGTTCGCCATGGCGCGGCTGAAGCGTCGAATCCTTGCGATAGACGGTTTGCAGCAGCGCCGTCATCGCCTTCAACGCCGGCGGCCGATTGGCCAGCGCCCGATATACATTGATCAGCCGGCCGCGCGCCTGGCCGGCTTCCTCGAGCGCTGCGCGGACGTCCGGCGGCGTCGCGGGATCGGTTTCGTCGAGCAAGGGAATTCGCGCCATCGCTGCTTTCTCCGTCTAACGATCGGCGCAGCATATCGCTGTTCGCCCATGGTCACTATGGGATGCAGGATTGCCTTTGATGAAAACCTTTGATACGAAGCTAATCGAAGTCTGAAGGGTGGCGCCGAACCGAGCGATGGATGCGAGAAGCCCCGATACCCGTACGGCGAAGCCGGGCGCCCGGCGTCCCGGGGCCGCGCTTACGGCATCGCGGCCAGAACTCTTGCGCGGCGGCGACGATCAGGCGTTTCGCCAGATGGTGCATGACTCGCTGGCTTTCGCGGCGCGGCTCCAGGCCGTCCGCGACGGGTTCGCCCGCCTGATCGGCATCTCCGGCGTCCAGTACACGATCCTGATCTCGGTCTATCATCTGCAGTTCGATGAAGACGTGAGCGTGACGCGCATCGCCGAGCATTTGCACCTCTCCGGCGCCTTCATCACGAACGAGACCAACAAGCTCGTCCGGTCGGGTCTGCTGGAGAAGCGCCCCGATCCGAACGACGGCCGCCGCGCCATCCTGCGCGCGACGTCGGAAGCGGAAAACCGCCTCGCCCGGCTCGCCGAGGTGCAAAGCGAGGTCAACGACGAGCATTTCGGACCACTGGCGGAGGCCGGCGATTTCGACCTTTTTCGGCGGACAATCGCCGAACTCGTCGAAAGCACCGACCGCGCGCTGGCGCTGCTCCATGGCTTGACGCCGCGCGCGATGGCCCGAGGCCTCGCCGCGCCGTCTCCGTCGGGAGCTGGCCGGAAGGGCGGCGGAACATGAGGGAACATTGTCGTCTGCTCCCAGACGGCTGCTCCGTAACGCTTACGCAGAAGGCGCTCGCGCAATGACACGACCGATCAAGAACGCCGCGGAACACATGGCCAGCCTGACGGACGGCCGCACAGTCTATCTGGACGGGCGCTTGGTCGCGGACGTCACGACCGACCCGGCCTTCCGGAATTCCGTCCGCTCCGCGGCGTCGCTCTATGACTACCAGGCCGACCCGGCGAACGCGGAACGCATGACGTTCGAATCGCCGACCAGCGGTCGGCGGGTCAATCGCGCCTGGCAGATGCCGACGTCATATGCCGAACTCGTTCGGCGGCGCGAAGCGCTCGTCGCCTGGGCGGAGCAGCATGGCGGCTTTATGGGCCGCTCGCCCGATCATCTGGCCTCGGCCGTGACCGGGCAGTTGATGGGGCTGGACCTGTTCGAGCAATACGATCCGGCGCGCGCGAAGGCGTTCTGGGACTATTACGTCCATGCGCGGGACAACGATCTCTTTCTGACCTACGTGATCATCAACCCTCAGGTCGACCGGTCCAAGGCGGCTTCTGACCTTGCCGAAGATCCCATGATGAAAATCGTGGACGAGGACAGCGAAGGCGTGACCGTGCGGGGGGCCAAGATGCTTGGCACGTCATCGATCATGGCGAACGAGGTGTTTGTCGCACACTTGCAGCCGCTGAAGCCCGACGAAGTCGACTACGCGGTCTCGTTCGCCGTGCCGATGAACCAGAAGGGCCTCAAAGTCCTGTCGCGGAAATCGTACGAGCAGCATGCGGTCTCGGAATTCGACAATCCGCTCGCCGCCCGCTACGACGAAAATGACGCGCTGATGTACTTCGACGACGTCAAGGTCCCATGGGACCGCGTCTTCGTGCATCGCAGCCCCGAAATGTGTCGGCGCCAGTTCCACGACACGCCCGGCCACATCTACCAGAACTATCAGGCTCAGATTCGTCTCTCGGTGAAGCTGAAGTTCCTCGCCGGCCTCGCCCGTCAGATTTGCGAGACGATCGGCACCGCGAAGATGCCGCCGGTCGTCGAGCAGCTCGGCCGGCTCGCGGCGGAAGCGGCTGCCGTTGAAAACATGCTGTGGGGGATGGAGGCGAAGGGCGCCATGCACGGCGCATACTTCGTGCCCGACCGCCATGCGGTCTACGCCGCCCAGACGATGACCCAGGCGATCTATCCGCAGTTCATCAATACGATGCGGGAACTGGCCGGCGGCGCGTTGATCATGCTGCCATCGTCGACCGCCGACTATGGCGACGCCGAGCTGGCCCGCATCATCGAAAGCGTCCAGGTCTCGGCGGACGGGCGTGCCCCGATCGAGCGCGTCAAGCTTATGAAGCTCGCCTGGGACGCTGTCGGCTCGGAATTCGCGAGCCGGCACACCCAATACGAGATGTTCTATGCCGGCGCGCAGTTCGTCACGCGCGGCCACAGTTTCCGGACATACGATTGGGCGAAGGCGGAAAGTCTGGTCGCGACGCTCTCCGATCGATACGCGGCGCCGAGCCGGACTGCCGCCAAATAGGCTACAGGACGAACGCCACCACGATCAGAGCCACGACGGCGGCGGCGGTCGAAATCGCGAGGATATAGCGCACGCGTCCGGTTTGGACGCCGGCGCGGGCGTCGGTCTTCTCGATAACCTGGGCGTCGTCGGTTTCCTGGCGGGCGTCGTTCATGTTTAGCCTCCATGCATTCGTGAAGGGGCGGGCGCTCGGAGCCCATGTCCTTCGCTACGACCGGAACGGCGGGGCGGATCAAAAAATCCCGGCTTCGAGGCCGGCGGCGATCGTCAGCCCAAGCTCTTCGCACTCGGCCTCGAACGCCGTTCGGTACTGACCTTTGCAAACCAATGGCGCCTGGCATTGGTTCCATCTAAGGCCGGTCACGATCCGCTCGACGCCCTTGACCGTGCCCGTGCCGTCGCTGCCGGCGCGAACGTAGAGCGCGTAGGGCAGTCCCTCCGTCCGGCCGATCACGCCGTAATAGGTCCGGTCGAAGAAGTCCTTCATCGCGCCGGACATGTAGGCGAGGTTCTCGGTCGTGCCGAGGATGATGCCGTCGGCCGCCAGCACATCGTCGACGCCGGCGTCGAAGGCGCGTCGGACGCTGACCTGAATGTCGGTCACGTCGGGGTGTTCGGCGCCGCGCCGGACGGCCGCCAGCATGGCGCGGGTGTTGGGCGAGGGCGCGTGCGCGACGATCAGCAGCCGTTTCACGGGGCGGCGGCGCGCCGTTCCTTGCGGCGGCGCCATGCCGAAATGATGTAGGGCTGCGAGATCCCCAGCACCGCCAGGATCAGGAAGACGGCGGCCAGCGGCTGCGCCGGGATCAGCCACCACTGGCCGTCGAGGATCTTCAGCGAGTTCTGCAGGTTGGTCTCCACCATCTCGCCCAAGATGAGCCCGATCGCGACCGGCGCCACAGCGAAGCCGAAGCGTCGGAAGAGATAGCCGATCACCCCGAAGACGAGCGCGATATAGACGTCGATCATCGATTGGGCGAGCGAGTAGGAGCCGAGAACGCTGAACGCGAACACGATGGGCCAGAGGATGCCGCGCGGCACCAGCGTCACCCGCGCGAAGAGCTTCGCGGCGAAGAGGCCCAAAACAAAGAACATGACGTTCGCCACGAACATCGCGCCGAAGATGCCGTAGACCTTGTCCAGCTGTTCGGTGAAGAGGCGCGGTCCCGGCCTAAGGCCGTGCACCATCAGGCCGACCAGGATGACCGCGGTCGTCCCGCTGCCCGGAATGCCGAGGACGAGCGTCGGCACCATGGCGCCGCCGGTCGCGGAGTTGTTGGCGGCCTCCGCGCCCGCGACGCCTTCGATCGCGCCCTTGCCGAATTCCTCCGGCGTTTTGGACCAGCGCTTGGCTTCGGAATAGCCGATCATCGATGCGACGGTGGCGCCTTCGGCCGGCAGGATGCCGATGAACGTGCCGATGCCGCAGGAGCGCAGCACCGTCTTCCAGATCCGCTTGTAGTCGGCCATGGACGGCAGCTTGACCGCCTTCATCGCGATCCGCTCCATCACCTGATTGAGCGACCGGGACTGCACCAGGAGCTCGCTCAACGCGAACATGCCGACCAGGACGGGGATGAAGTTCAGGCCTTCATAAAGCTCGTAATTGCCGAACATGAACCGTTCGACGCCTGTCGTCGCGTCGGCGCCGATCGTGGCGAGCCAGACGCCGAAAACGCCGCCGATCAGGTTCTTGATTGCGCCGCCTTCGCTGATCGAGGCCAGCATGGACAGGCCGAAGACCGTGAGCGCGAAATACTCCATCGGCCGGAACTCGTAGGCGACGCGCGCCAAGAGCGGGGCCGCGATCGCGAGAACGATGACCGAAAAGATGCCGCCGATCGTACTGGAGACGACGGCGACGCCCAGCGCGCGCCCGGCCTCGCCGCGCTGGGCCAATGGAAATCCGTCGAGACATGTCGCGGCCGCGGCGGCTGTTCCCGGCGTGTTGATCAGGATCGCGGTGATCGCGCCGGCGAACGTCGCCGACACATAGATCGTCGTCAGCACCGCGATGGCGGAGACCGGGTCCATGGTCAGCGTGAAGGGCAGGAGCAGGGCCGCGCCGGTGGTGGCGCCAAGGCCCGGCAATGCGCCGATGATCACGCCGCCGACCGTCGTCAGCAGGATCAGCAGCAGCAGGTTCGGATTGGCCAGGACGGACGCCATGGCCGCGATCGCATCGTACGCCATGGCTCTCTACCCGTAGTACCAGTCGGTCAGGATTCCGCGCGGAAAGCGGACTTCCAGAACGAGGTCGAAGCTGAAGAAAATCGCAGCCGTCGTGCCGAGCGCCAGGACCGCGGCCACCCAGATGCGCCGCTCGCCCCAGACCACCGCAAGCGTAAACATGACGGCGGCCAGCGCGATCAGGATGTCGAGGTGCTCGGTCAGAAAGTAGAAGACGCCGAACAGGATCCCGGAGACCCAGGTCTGATACGGCTCCCAGTTCCGCCGCGAGATCGGCTTCTTGAGGATCTGGGAAAGCAGGACGACGTTCAGGACGGCGATGACCGCCATCAGGAAGATCGGGAAGGCGCGCGGCTGCATCGAATGGCCGACGATCAGCGGCAACGCCTCCTCGAACGTCGTGGAAATATAGGCGACGACCGCGCAGAACAGAAAGATGAAGCCGGGAACGACATAGTCGCCCCAGCCCAGGTCTCCCCGGTTCCGCGAGACGTCCGAAGGGGCGGGGGCGCCGCCGCCTTCGGGGTTTCCGTCTTCAAAGGTCATGCGAGTCGCCCGTAAGGCCGGCTACTTGACGAGACCCATTTCCTTGGCGGCGGGGATCAGATCCTCGAGCAGCTGCTTCATCTGCTTGCCCCAGGCTTCCGACGCCAACACGGAACTCTTGTCGAGACCGGAGCTGACGAGATAGGCCTGATAGATCGAGTGCTCCATGCCTTTCAGCATGGCTTCCTCGAGCTTCGCCGCGCGATCGTCCGGCACGTCGGCATGGGTGACGAAGCCGCGCACCGTCGCGAAGACGACGTTCGCGCCCATCTCCTGCGCGGTCTTGACGTCCGGGATCGGCGCCATGCGCTGGGTGTCCAGCACCACGACCGGGCAAATGTCGCCCGCTTCGATCTGGGCGGAGGCTTCGGAGAGGTTCAGCACGCCGACGTCGATCGAGCCCGCGACGAGCTGCGTCGCCAGTTCCCCGCCGCCCTTGAACGGCACGATGTCGGGCTGAGGCCCGCCGACGCGCTTCGCGAAGATGTAGGCGGTGATGTGGTCGAGACCGCCGATATTGGTGGTCCCGTATTTCATTTTAGTGGTCTTCGCCGCCGCCATGAATTCGTCGGAGGTCTTGTAGGGCGAGGTCTTGCAGTTGACCATCAGCACCTGCGGATCGTTGGTGCCGCGCGCGAGCGGGCGCATGTCCTCGATCTTCAGGTCGCTCTTGCCGAGCGCCATCGTCAGCGCGTGGCCGTTCGTCCAGGTCATGATGGTGTGGCCGTCGGCCGGCCGCGTCTGGAAGTACTGCATCGCGAGCGCGCCGCTCGGGCCGCCGCGCTTGTTGACGACGACCATGTCGGCGCCGAGCTCGCGGCGCGTGCGCAGCATCATCATGCGGCTGTTCACGTCCGTGCCGCCGCCGGCGCCGGCGTGGGTCACGACCTCGATCGTGCCCGACGGGAACTCGTCGGCCGTCGCGGCCGTGAAGCCGATGGCGGCTACGGCTGACGCGGCGACCGCGGTCAAAAGAGTTCGTGTGAGCTTCATCTCGTTTCTCCCCTGATTTCCTTTGTCTTTGTCAGATCATTAGAGCGGACGGACGGCAGGGTCGTCAATGAGCGCCAGACGCTCTTAAATCACGCCGCGCTTCAGGAGCCCTGCAATTTCGCCTTCGCTATAACCCAATTCTCCCAGGATTTCGGCGTTGTGCTGGCCAAGCTTCGGCGCCCGGCCGAAATGCGCCGGCGTCTCGGAAAACTTCCAAGGCGAGCCGTGCACCTTCAGGCTTTGGCCGAGTTCCGGATAGTCCACTTCCGTGACATGGCCGTTCTGGATGACGTTCGGATCGTTCGACACCTCCAGCAGCGTGTTGATCGGCGCCGCCACGCAGTCGGCGGCGCGGAGACGCG
>DAINCG010000153.1:0-10158 GCA_036732525.1 Pseudomonadota bacterium
CCGGAAAGCGCCGGCGAAGCGGCCTATGTGCGCGAGGCGTTCGGCCGTCCCTGGCTGTCGGACACGATCGGACTTGGCGTCGCGCTTGTCGGCATCGTCTCCGCGGCGGCGATCCTGAAGGGCGGCGTCGGCTACATTCTGGGCTTCGTCGATTTGCCGCGCGCCTGGCTGGAGATCGGCGTGGCGCTGCTGCTTGCGCTGATCGCGATGGCCGGCGTGGTCGAGTCGCTCGCCGTCGCCGCCATCTTCACCCTCGTCGAGGTCATCGGCTTGCTGCTCGTCGCGACGGCCGGCCTCTCGGCCGAGCCGGTCATGAGCTTCGCCGCGATGACCGACATGGCGCCTTTGCTGCACGGCGCGGCGCCGGCGGTCGCGGCGGCTGCCCTGCTCGCCTTCTTCGCGTTTATCGGCTTCGAGGACATGGTGAACCTGGCGGAGGAAGTGGTCGATCCCGTCCGCACCATGCCTCGGGCGATCCTCATGGCGGTGGCCATCACCACCGCGCTCTACTGTCTCGTCGCGGTCGCCGCGCTGCGGGCGGTCGAGGTGGAGGCGCTTGCCGCCAGCGCGCAGCCGCTGGCGCTCGTTTTCGAAACCGGCTTCGGCCGCGGCGACGCGCCCATTCTCGCGATCGGCATATTCGCGACGCTGAACGGCGTGCTCGCCCAGATCATCATGGCCGCGCGGGTGCTGTACGGCCTCGGACGGCACAATCGGCGGCTCGCCTGGGCGCACCAGACGCACAAGCGTTTCGCTACGCCGACCCGGGCGACGGCGGCTGGCGTTGCGTTGATGATCGTTCTGGCGCTCGCCGCGCCAATCGGCGCGCTGGCGAGCGCCACGTCCTACCTGCTGCTGTGCATCTTCATCGTCATCAACGCCGCGCTGATCCGCCTCAAGCGGCGCGGCCCGCCGCCGGCCGGAGCCCCGAACATCCCGATCGCGGCCCCGGCCCTCGCCATTGTGATCTCCGCCGCCCTACTGTTCGCCTGATACGCACCGGCCGTCAGGCGCAGTCGATACAGGTCGCGGCGTATGGCACCGCCTCCAGCCGTTTCCGCGGAATTTCCTTTCCGCAAATGCCGCAATGACCGTACTGGCCGGACTCCATCCGCCCGAGCGCCGCGTCGATCGCCTTGATTTCGTTCAGCGCGGCTTCCTCGACGCCCGCGATCGCTTCGTCGTTTTGGCGCTCGGAGGCCTGTTCCTCGACGTCCGGGTCTCCCGGCTGATCGAGCGCCTTCTCCGACGCGTCGACGCGCGTCCGCAGCTCGTCGCGCCTGGCGATCAGGCGCGCTTCCAGATCCGAATAATCCTGCATCAAAAACCTCTCCTGGTTCAGCCGTAATAGGCGTTCGGGAACAGCTCGATATGGTTCTGAACCGCGCGAACCCCGGGCGCCTCCTCGGCGGCCACGCGGGCGGCGTCGATCATTCTGGCTTCGCTCGCCAATCCCCAAAGCTCGACGACGCCGTCCCGAACTATGACGGTCGCCTGCACGCCCGACAATGCGCTTTCGTTCGCGAATTTCTCCATGATCGTCTTGCGGATCGTCGCATCGTCCGCCTTCGCCGGCGGCGCTTCGGGCTTGAGGACGGCATAGGCGCGCACGACATCGGCGCGGGTGACGATGCCGACCAGGCGCCCGTCTTCGACGACCGGCAGACGTTTCACGCCCTTCGCGCCAAGCGTCCGCGCCGCCTCCGCGACCGACGCGGACGGCGCGATGGTTTCGACCTTGGCCGTCATGACGTCCGCCACGGCCTTGCCGTGCGCCCTGACGT
Source organism: Pseudomonadota bacterium (assembly GCA_036732525.1). GTDB lineage: Bacteria > Pseudomonadota > Alphaproteobacteria > Bin95 > Bin95 > VMCJ01. The sequence goes on from DAINCG010000153.1 coordinate 1,785, forward strand.
AGTCTTGCGGCGTTTCGCCGGCCCCGATCAGGTCGAGCAGCCAACTGCGGGCGACCGGCGCCTCGAACTCCGCCCGGCGCAGGATGTCGCCCTCGCTCAGGACGCCGACCAGTTTGCCGCCGGCATCCACGACCGGCAGGCCGCTGATCCGGCGTCCGACCATCAACCGCGCGGCCTCCGAGACCGTATCGTCGGGCCGGACCGCGGCGACATCCGTTTGCATGATGTCTTTGACCTGCATTGCTTGCTCCTCCCTCTGGGGCGGCTTTCCCGCCTTGCGCCGTTCGGGCGCCAACACAATATTGGCCCGAAGCGCGGCCGGACGTTTGACCCAGGTCAAACAAGCGCCGCGACCGCCGCTCTCTCCCCGAGGCGCCCTGGATACGAACCACGTGAACGAGACTTCGTCGAACGGACTGCAGCAGCGCGTCCGCCGCCTGGTCGAACGTCCTGCATTCCAACGGACGATCCTGGCCGTCATTTGCCTGAACGCGATTTCCCTGGGGCTCGAGACGTCGTCGACCGCCATGGCCGCCGCGGGGTCTCTGATCATCGCGTTCGACCGCCTGGCGCTCGCGATCTACATCGTCGAGCTGTCGCTCAAGCTCTTCGCATATCGCGGCCGGTTCTTCCGAGACGGCTGGAACCTGTTCGACGTCGTCGTGGTTTCAATCGCCCTGCTGCCGGCCGAAGGCGGGCTCGCGGTGCTGCGGGCGCTCCGCGTGCTGCGGGCCCTGCGCCTGGTCTCCGGCGTGCGCAGCATGCGCAAGGTCGTCCATGGCCTTTTCCAGGCGCTGCCGGGCATGGGCTCGATCATCGCTCTCCTGGCGCTCGTCTTCTACATCGCGGCCGTGATCGCGCCCCGCCTGTTCGGCCAGGCCCACCCCGAGTGGTTCGGCGATCTCGGCGCATCGGCCTACACCCTCTTCCAGGTCATGACGCTCGAGAGCTGGTCGATGGGCATCGTCCGCCCGGTCATGGAGCAGTCGCCCTATGCCTGGGTCTTCTTCGTGACCTTCATCCTGCTGACCAGCTTCACGGTGCTGAACCTGTTCATCGCCGTCATCGTCAACGCCATGCAGGCGCAGCACGAGACCGAAGTCCTCGCCGCCCAGACCAGCGCCCAGGACGAGCGCGCGCGCCTCCTGGCGGAGGTCTCCGCCATGCGCGCCGACCTCGCGCGGATCGAGGCGTCGATGTCCGGCGAGCGCGGCGGGCGGCCCGCGCCTGCGGAATAGCCGCCCGCCTGGCCTCAGGCGCCGTGCTTGTGCTCCATGTACCAGCTCTGGTCCGAACCGGCGCCGACATTGGTGATCCGCACGTCCAGAAGGAACGGCTCGCCGGCGGCCTGGGCGTCGCGGCCCCGCTTCAGCGCCGCCTCCAATTCGCCCGGATCGTCGACGCGCATGCCGTCGATGCCCTGCGACTTGGCGAGCATTACGAAGTCGATCTCCGGGTCGCCGAGGAAGGTCTCGGGATAGCGATTCTGCTCCTTCATGCTGCCGCCCCATGAGGCGAAGTTCGTGCGGACGGTCTGGTACTGCATGTTGTTCCAAACCACGGTCAGGATCGGCAGGCCGTAGCGCGCCATCGTCCAGAAGCCGGACGGGCCGTACATCACCGAACCGTCGCCGATGCTGAGGGTGACCGGCCGATCCGGCGCGCCCATCTGCGCCCCGACGGCGCCGCCGAGGCCATAGCCCAGGCTGCCGCCATATGTCCGCACCATGCTCCAGTCGTTGTCGCCGTAGCCGAACGGCATCAGATGGTCGGCGGCGCGGAAGTTCTCCGAAACGAGAACGGTGTTGCCCGGAAGCGTCGCGCCCATCATCGCGCCCAGATAGTCCGGGTGGATCGGCGACTTGGACTTGAGGTCGCTCGTCCGGCCGGCCTGTTTATCCGCCCGCGCCTTCGCCTGATCGGCGAGCGCATGGCGGCGCTGCTGGATATGCTGGAGGTTGGCGTAGTCCGGCTTCCACTGCCCATTGAGTGCCGTCAGCGTGTGGCGGACGTCGCCCCAGACATTCAAGTCGACCGCGAACGTGTTCCCGATCATGGCCGGGTCGTGCCCGATCGCGATGATCGTCCCGGCGTCGCTGAAGCGGTCGTCGGACGGGCCCGCGCGGGTGTTCTGCCGGTAGCAGAGCACCACGTCGTAGCCGGTATCCGGGATCGTATCGATCATGCCGATGTAGTTCGGATGCTTCATCGGGAAGGCGCCGTAGTCGAAGAACCCGACCGCCGTCGGCAGGGCATAGTTCTCCGACAGCGTCAGAACCTCCTGGAAGGCCCCGGCGGACCGGACGTCCGGGCCGACCAGCAGCAGGGGCTTTTCGGCGTTCAGGAGCGCGTCGTGCATTTTCGCGACCGTCGAATTGCCCGGCGCTTCCGCCATCTCCAGCGGATCCCCGCTTGTGATCACGCCCTCGACGCCCTTCGCGTCGAGCGCGGGGCTGGAAAAGGCGAGATAGACGGGGCCGGTCGGCTTGGTCGTCGCCTCCTTGAAGGCCCGGCGGGTCGCCATCGGGATGCCGCGGGCGTCCGAGACTTCCCAACGTTTCTTGGTGACGTCCGCAACGACGCTCATCTGCGCGAAGCCGCCGGATGCGCCGAGCGTGTTGTGGTCGCCGAAGGAGCCGTTGTCGCGGAGCGCGGCCGTCACGACCATGGGCGTTCCGTCGAAATAGGCGTTCTGCAGCTGACCGGACCCCTGCCGGGTCCCGGCCGCGAGGTGGACGTTGACGAAGGCGGGCTTGTTTGACGCCTTCGCGTAGCCGTCGGCCGCGGCGAGGACGAGCGGCTCCGACAGCAGCAGCACCGGCTGCACGCCCGGAACGGTCAGAAATGCGTCGAAAAATCCGGCTTCGGCGCTGCCCGTGTTGGTGAATGCGTACTCGACGCCCTGCGCGACGAGTTGGTGCATAAGCAATTCGCCGCCCGTGCCGACGACCTTCTGCTTGGCCCCCATGAACTCTTCTCCCCGGAATTGGATTGGCGTTCGTCGGGGGAAGTATAGGCCTGCGTCAGAATCGCCGCCAAGCAGGGGTGCGCATCGCCCTCCGGACCGCCTATATCATCTCTCGATTCAAGATAACGTCGTCCGAAAAGGCTGGTTGGCATGAAATCGTTCGCAATTCGCACGCTCGTCGCGTTTGGTCTTGCCGCAGCGCCCCTCACGGCCGCCGCCGGCGACGCAGAAGCGGGCAAGAAGGTCTTCGCGAAGTGCAAGATCTGCCACACGGCCGAACAGGGCGGCCCCCATAAGGTCGGACCGAACCTGTATGGCGTCTTCGGGGCCGAGGCCGGCCAGGCCGAACGCTTCGGCTACTCGAAAGCGCTGCTGAATTCCGGCGTGACATGGGACGAAGCCGCGCTGGACGCCTATCTGGAAAAGCCGCGCGCCTTCATCCCCGGCAATCGCATGGCGTTCCCGGGGCTCAGCAAGGCGAACGAACGCGCCGACGTCATCGCCTACCTGAAGACGCTGCAATAGGCCGCGTCAGATCCAGCGGCGAACGCGGGCGCGATATGCGGCATAGGCTTGGCCGAATTTCGAGGCGAGCGCGCGCTCTTCCGGCACGATCTGAAGCGCCGTGACGAGCGCGACGAAGGCCGCGAGGACGAGCAGGTTCAGCGGGTCCCCGAGCCAGACCGCCCACCCCGCGAGCAGGCACGCGAGGCCGAGATACATCGGATTGCGGCTGAAGCGAAACGGGCCGGAAACGACGAGGGCGCTCGTCCGATCCGGGCGCAGCGGATTGATCGTCGTCCGCGCGCGCCGGAACGCGATCATCGACGCGACGTCGATCGCCGCGCCGGTCGCCGCGAGCGCCAGGGCGGCCGCAAGCTGGCCCGGAAACGCCAGCGCGGCCGTGCGGACGTCGGCGACCGCCCACATCGCCAGGGCGGCGACTGCGCCGATCACGGGCGGCGGCGCGCGCAGATACATCGACTGCTTTCCCTTCGCTTACTCACGCATATGTGCGCCAAAGCCCGGCGCCCGCCATGCGGCGCATCGCCCACCGCCGGGCTATGATCGCGGCGGGCGTTCGCCTGATCGCGGCCGGGCGCGACGACACGACGGATGGCCCACGTGGATCTGACCCGGAAGATCGACATCTACTGCGAACGCACCGACTTCGCCTTCTGGTCGGAGCCGATCAACGCCCTCACCAATCTCGCCTTCATCGCGGCGGCGATCTTCGCATGGCGGCTGGCCAAGCAGCGCGGCGCGGCCGACGGGGCGATTCTGCTGCTGGTCATACTGGCGGCGGCGGTCGGCGTCGGCTCCTTCCTCTTCCACACCTTCGCCGAGCGATGGGCGGGCATCGCCGACACGACGCCGATCATGGCGTTCGTCCTGGCCTACGCGCTGATTGCGATCCGGCGGTTCTTCGGCGCGTCCTGGCTGCGGACGATCCTGATCGTCGCGGCGGGCGTCCTGGTCCTCAGGCTGGCGCTGCCGCCGATCCTGGCCATGCTGCCGCGCTGGAACGGCAGCCTCGGCTACGCGCCGGCGCTTGTCGCGATGGCGGCCCTGGCGCTTGCGCTCCGGGCGACGGGCCGCAGCGCCTGGAAGCCCGTTGGCGGCGGCGGGGGTTCTCGTCGCGTCTCTCTTCTTCCGCACGATCGACGGGCAGGTCTGCGCCGACTTCCCGCTCGGCACGCATTTTCTCTGGCATATTCTGAACGGCGCGGTGTTCGCGATCGTCCTCGCGGCGTTGATCGTCCACGGCCGGCCGGTCGGCCGGACGACGTCATGACCGAGAGCGCGACAGCGCCGGACCCAGCGGCCAATCTCGTCTATCGCCGGCTCGAGTTCGCGGCGCTCTATCTTGCCGCGCCGATCGCGATGGCTGGGCTGGTCGCGGGCGGCGTCGTCTCCGCCCGGTCGATGCCCAACGTCTTCGCCGGCGTGTTCGTCTTCGCGCTGATCCTGCTGGCCCGCACCCGCGGCTTCTATTGGCGGAGCCTCTTCAAGGGCGGGCTCGTGCCGAACTGGGGCGCGGCGCTGCTGTTTTTCGGGGTCACGGCAGCCGGCGTCTACCTCTTGACGCTGTGGCTTGCGCCCTGGTCGCTGTTCGGGCTGCCGAACCGGTCGCCGGAGCTCTGGACGCGCATCCTCATCTTCTATCCCCTGCTCTCGGTCATCCCGCAGGGCATCATCTACCGGGTTCTCTTCTTCGCGCGCTACGCCGACCTGTTCCCGAACCGCATGTCGGCGATCGCGGCCAACGCGCTGGCTTTCGGGCTTGGCCACCTCTTCTACCTGAACCCCGTCGCGGTGGGCCTGACCGTGGTCGGCGGCGCGGCCTTCGGCTGGGCCTATACCCAGTATGGCTCTTTCTGGTTCGCCAACCTGCTGCACGCCTTCGGCGGCTGGACGATCTTCACCGTTGGCCTCGGCGTCTATTTCTACCACGGCGCCATTTGACGCGACCGCGCGCCATGACGGCGCGCGGTCGCCGGACACGCCTCAGAACGTCAGTGCGATGCCGCCGATCGCGGCGAAGCCATCGACGTTCGCGCCGGGACCGTCCTGTTCGACATAGTAGATCGATCCGATGAGATCGACGCCCGGGCCAAGCGCATAAGTCCCGCCCACCTCGAAACCGTCGGCGTCGGTTCCGGCGCCGTCGTCCTCGCCACGGACGTAACCGAACGAGATCGCCGCCGGACCGGTCTCATAGACGACGCCGACGCCGTAGGACTCGATATTGCCGGCGACCGAATCCTCAAGTTCGTTGTAGGAACCGCCGACGGTGAAGCCCGCATAGCCCAGACGTAGGCCGAAGCCCAGATTGGTCGGGTTCGGACCGGCGGCCGCGTCGTCTTCGCCGAAGTCCATGTAGGCCGCCGATGCGGCGATCGAGACGGCGTTGAACGTGTTTTCGTAGTTCATGGCGACGCCGAAAGCGTTGTCCCGCGTGCCGTTGTTGTTGTCCGGCGGCCCGTCGATGTCCTCGTCGACCTCCGGAACGTAGCTCACGCCAAGCTGGAAGCCCTGAATGCGGGGCGTGAAGTAGCTGACCTTCTCACTGGCGTCCTCGTCTTTCGTGAAATTGCCGACCGTCGACAGCAGGTCGATGTTGACGCCCGCGATCCAGTCGGCCTCGTCGCCGGAGTCGAGGCCGATGCCGGCGCTCGGCACGTCGTAGGACATCAGCGCCGGCGCGGACGCCTCGCCGCCGAGATAGACGGCGCCGAACGACCCGGAGACGTAGGCGAACTGCTGGTCGATCTGGTCGCCATCGGTCTGCGCTTCGAGCTGAACGTTGACGCCGAAGGTCAGTCCGTTGTCGAGCGTCGTCTCGCCGGTGAATTCGATTTCGGCGTCGGTTTGCTGATCGAATCCGTCACGGTTCGCAACGTCGCTCTCCGCATAGCCCAAATACTGGTTCATGAAGCCGCCGACGCCGATCTCAATCGGTTCGGCTTTGGCCGACAGGCAGGTCCCCGCCATCAGGGCGGCGACAGCCGCGGAAGACATCAAGCGCGCTCGGATCATCTGTGATCGTCCTTTTCAAGAAATGCCCGACGCCATCGTCTGATATTTCGAAACTATACGTCAATTTTTGACGGTAATATTTGTATTTATCAAAATAATATTCAACGTAATTCTTGTATATTCTATATCATTATTTATCTTTCAATGAGCGGACTCGGTCCTTTTTCGCCTCCCGACACATTCGTCTCTAGGAGTGACTTTGAGGGAGATCGCCGGCAGCATCGACGCGAAAAAGATCTGGCGGCTGAAAATTTCAAACATATTGGAGCGGCCGCACATTCCGCCGCCAGCGCCCGCGAGGTTCGGAACCGGTTATTTTGTATCGGATTTTCATTGCAAGTCGGGCGATGATTCTTCGGGTCGACGGCGGCCGGCCAGGAACAGCCGCGCAAAATATGCGTCCGATTGCCACACGCAAATGATACTCATTCGCATTGCGCGCTGCGTCGATACTGATAATCATTCGCAAGATTTCGTCGGGGCGCGATCAAGCTACGCCGCGCCAATCACCTGGGAGTTCGCTTTGAAGAATCGGATCGTCGCACTGTTTGCGCTCGGCGGTATGACGGCCGCCGCCCCCGCCGTCGCGGTCGACCCCGCCGATGTGGTCCGCGGCTACGCCGACATCGCCCATGCCGGCTATGCCGACTCGCTGACGGCCGCGTAGGGGCTCGAGGCGGCGATCGCCGCCCTCGCGGCGCGGCCGAACGATGCGACGCTCGCGGCCGCGCGCGCCGCATGGCTGGCGTCCCGCGCGCCCTACCAGCAGACGGAAGTCTTCCGCTTCGGCAATGCGATCGTCGACGACTGGGAGGGACGTGTGAACGCGTGGCCGCTCGACGAAGGCATGATCGACTATGTCGACGCCTCGTACGGCGCGGCGTCGCCGGCCAACCCGCTCTACACCGCCAACGTCATCGCCAATCCGAAGCCGGTCGTGAACGGCAAGGCGATCGACGCCGCGAAGATCACGCCGGCGCTGCTCCAGGACGCTTTGCAGGAAGCCGGCGGCGTCGAGGCGAATGTCGCGACCGGATACCATGCGATCGAATTCCTGCTCTGGGGTCAGGATCTGAACGGCACGGGCGCCGGCGCCGGCAGCCGGCCCGCGACGGACTTCGACCCGGCGAACTGCACCGGCGGCCACTGCGACCGCCGCGTAGAGTACCTGACCTCCGCCGCAGCGCTGCTCGTCGCCGACCTTGAGGAAATGGTCGCGAATTGGGCCGACGGCGGTGCGGCGCGAACAGTGGTGACGGATGCGCCCGCCGCAGGCGTCTCGGCGATGCTGACGGGAATGGGCTCGCTTTCCTATGGCGAACTTGCCGGCGAGCGCATGAAGCTCGGCCTGCTGCTGCACGATCCGGAGGAAGAGCACGACTGCTTTTCCGACAATACCCACAACTCGCACTACTTCGACGCAGTCGGCATCCGGAACGTCTACACGGGCCGCTATCGGCGGACGAGCGGCGCCGTCGTCGACGGGCCGTCGCTTTCCGACCTCGTCCGGGCGGCCGATCCTACGGTCGATGCGGAAGTCCGCGCGAAGCTCGACGCCACGGTGGCGGCGATGGCCGCGCTCCGCACGCGCGCGGAGACCGTTGAGGCCTACGACCAGATGATCGGCGAAGGCAACGCGGAAGGTAACGCCGTGGTGCAGGCGGCGATCGACGCTTTGGTCGATCAGACACGCGCCATCGAACGCGCCGTTTCTGTCTTGAAGATCGACCGGATCGCGTTCGAAGGCTCCGACAGTCTCGACAACCCGAACGCGGTCTTCCAATAATATCGCTTCACCCGTTACGGAGACCTCGCATGCGGCGGCGACTGCGCCTCTGCGCGTGCCTGCTGGCGACAGCGCTGCCG
>DAINCG010000154.1:0-5685 GCA_036732525.1 Pseudomonadota bacterium
CTCGGGCGACGAGGCGGTCATGCACCTGATCGACATCTCCGGCGCCGACGAGACGGCCTCGAAGGAGACCGGCTGCATCGACCATGTCGCCTTCGCCGCGGAAGGGTTCGGCGACTTCAAGCAGAAGCTTTCCGGACTCGGCTATGACTATGAGGAGCGGATCGTGCCGGGCGGGCGGCTCTGGCAGCTGTTCGTGCGCGATCCGAACGGCGTGCTCTGCGAGTTGAACTTCGAGGCGGCCAAAGAGCAGGAAAAGGCGGCCTAACCAGCCTTCCCATACCCGCCGCCGCCCGGTAGGCGGAGCCGAATTTTCTGGCCTGGCGTCAGCACATGGTCGGCGCGGGCGTCAGCGGGCGCGTCGTCGATCAACACGGCGCCTGGCGCGCCAGCCGCGCCGCCGAGCAGCCCGTGCGCTGGATGGCGCAGCCGTTCCGCCATGAAGATCACGCCGATCTCGCCTTCGCCGGCATGGACCAGTTCGACCTCCTGGCCGTCGCCCCCGGCATGCGCCCCAGCGCCGCCGGAGCCTTCGCGCAACGCCTTGCCGGCGACGAAGAACGGCGTGTTGCGTTCGGTCAACTCGATCGGAACGTTGGAGATGTTCGACGGCCAGGAATAGCAGCTCTGCCCGTCCGTCTCCGCCGTCGCGCCGGAGCCGCCGTTGAAGAACAGCGTGTTGGCGTAGGGCTTGCCCGACCGGTCGACGCCCGTCTGGATGATCGACCAGAGCGGGGACCCGGACGCCGCCATCACCTTGTCCGGCAACGCCTTGGACAGCGCGCCGAAGATCGCCGTCGGCAGATAATGTCCTGTCGCCATGCGGCCCCCGACGGCGACCGGGCGCTTCGGATTGACCAGCGTGCCTTCAGGCGCCGTCACCTCGATGCAGCGGAAGACGCCTTCGTTGTTCGGAAGGTTCGGCAAGAACGCGCACTTCAGCGCATATGACGTCATGGCGAAGGTGTAGACGAAGGGGCAATTGATCGCCCGGCCGACCTGCGCGCTGGTGCCGGTCCAGTCGACCCGGATGCGGTCCCCGTCGATCTCGAGCGCTACCTTGTAGCGGAACGGCTCGGCGAGGCCGTCGGTCTCGAAGCCGAACTCGTAGCGGCCGTCGGGCGCTTCGGCGAAGGCGGCGCGCATCGCCCGCTCGCAGCGTCCGTGGATCTCGTCGGCGAAGGCGACGAGATCGTCGAGGCCGTATTCGTCCATCAAAGCCTGAAGCCGGCGTTCCATCAAGTCGAGCGCGGTCACCTGCGCCCAAAGATCGCCCTCCGTCTGGTCGGGCGTGCGGACGGCGGCGCGCAGCAGCTTGAAGAAGGTCTTGTCGGGCTCGCCTTCCCGGATCAGGTGCATCGCCGGGATGGCGAAGCCTTCCTCGAAGACCTCCCTGGCGACGACGCTCCGGACCTTGCCGCCGATGTCGGGCGCGTGCGCGGTCGAGGCGCAGAAGGCGACGAGGCGGCCATTCCGGAAAACCGGTTTCGCCAGCGTTACGTCATTGAGATGGCCCGTGCCGACCCAGGGGTCGTTGCAGACCAGGACGTCGCCGGGCGCCATGTCGTCGGCGCCGATCACCTCCAGGAAGTGCTTCACGGTAATCGGCAAGCAGCCGTTGAACGACGGAATACTCTCCGTGTTCTGCACCAGTGACGCGCCGGTCGCGTCGGTCAGGACGCAGGCGAAGTCGTTGGATTCATTGACAAGCGTCGAAAAAGACACGCGCTGTAGCGTTTTGGCGGCCTCGTCGGCGGCGGAGATCATGCGCCGCCAGAGGATTTCCAGCGTGACGGCGTCGAAGGCGTCGGATGCGGTCATGGCGCGGTCTCCGTTCAAGCGAGTTCGACGACGATTTCGCCGTTCTTGGCGACCCGGAAGCGGGCGTTTTCCGGAACGGCGAGGGTGGATTCCGGCTCCTCGACGAGGGCGGGACCGTCGAAGGCGTCGCCGGCGCGAAGGGTCAGGCGGTCATAGACCGGCGTCTCGCGGAACGCTTTCTCGGTCGGCCGCCAGACCTGCCGCATGGTCGGCTGGGGCGCGGGACCGTCTGTCGCGGCCTTGCGGGCCGTCGCCGGCCGGCTGGGCGCGGAGACGGCGGCGCGGACGTTGATGATCTCGACCGGCCCCGCCGGCGGCGTGCGCGTGAACTGCGCGACATAAGCGGCTTCAAACGCGGCGACGAGGGCGGGCGCCGATTCGGCCGTGTACGGTCCCGGCGGCAGTTCGACGATGACCTCGAAGGCCTGGCCGACATAGCGGATGTCGGCGCGCCGCTCGACGCTGCCCGCGGCGGGATCGAGCCCGGCTTGCCGGATGACGCGCCCGGCGTCGTCCTCCATCGTGCTGAAGACGGCCTCGAAGGCGGGCCAGTCCAGTTCGTCGAGACGCTTGGCCACCGTCGCGACACGGTCGGCGCGGGCCGGTGCGATGAGGAGGCCCATCGCCGAGGCGACGCCGGCGGAGGCGGGCGCGATCATCCGCTTCAGGCCAAGCTTCCTGGCGACCTCCGCGCCGTGCAATGGCCCGCCGCCGCCGGTCGCGAGCAGGCTGTAGCGGCGCGGGTCCTTGCCGCGCTCCGCGATGTGGACGCGGGCGGCCGACGCCATGGTCTCGTTGACGACGTCGCGGATACCGGACGCGAATTCGGCGCGGGAGAGCCCGGCTGTCTTCGCCAAGCCGTCGAGCGCCCGCATACCGGCGTCGACATCCAGTTTCATGCCGCCGCCGGCGAATGTCTCGGGCGCCAGCAGGCCGAGCGCGAAGTTGGCGTCCGTCACCGTCGGCTGGTCGCCGCCGAGGCCGTAGCAAGCGGGTCCGGGGTCGGAGCCGGCGCTGTCCGGCCCGACTTTCAGCAAGCCGATCTCATCCAGGCGCGCGATGGAGCCGCCGCCGGCGCCGATTTCGATCAGCTCGATCGTCGAGGTGCGGATCGGCAGGCCGCTGCCCTCGGCAAACCGCTTCTGGCGGGCGGCCTCGAAGTGATAGGCGATCTCCGGCCGGCCGTCGTCGACGACGGCGAGCTTCGCCGTCGTGCCGCCCATGTCGAAGGCGAGCACGTCGCCGCCCGCCTCTTCGCGCCCCAGCCAGGCGGCGGCGAGCGCGCCGGCGGCCGGACCCGATTCGAGCAGCGCGATCGGCGCGCGCTTCGCCTCCGCGAGCCCCGCGAGGCCGCCATTCGACAGCATCAGCAGCAGCGGCGCCTCGACGCCGGCTTCGCGAATGCCGTCCTGGATGCCGTCCAGGTAGTCGCGCGCCAGCGGCTTGATATAGGCGTTGGCGAGCGCGGTGGAGGTTCGCTCGTATTCCCGAATCTCGGGCGCCACGTCCGACGACAGCGAGATCGCCATCTTAGGATGCCGCTCGGCCACGATCGCGCCGGCGCGCCGCTCGTGGTCCGGGTTGGCATAGGCGTGAAGGAAGGAGATCGCGAGGGATTCGACGCCGGCGGTCGCCAGTTCGTCGGCCGCCGCTGCGACGCTCGCCTCGTCGAGCGGCGTCATGACCGATCCGTCGAAGCGAAGGCGCTCGTCCGCTTCCAAGCGGAGCGGGCGAGGGGCGAGCGGCGCGGGCTTCTGGATGTGGATGTCGTAGAGCTCGTACTTCCGCTCGCGGCCGATCTCGACGATGTCGCGGAAGCCGCGCGTTGCGATCAGGCCCGTGACCGCGCCCTTGCGTTCGATCAGCGCATTGGTGAACAGCGTCGTCGCGTGGACGACCTGGCTGATGTCGCCGGCGGGCACGCCGTCGTCGCGGACGACCTGCTCTACCCCTTCGAGGACGGCGCGGGCCGGATCGTCATGGGTGGTCAGGAGCTTGCGGGAGAACTGGCGCTGCGCCTCGTGATCGTAAACCACGACATCGGTGAAGGTTCCGCCGATGTCGATGCCGAGCGAATAGCGTGCTGTCATCTATGGTCCCTGGCCGGCGCGCGGAATGCTCGACCCGGACTGTCGCCCTGCGCCGCCATCGGGGGCAAACGGCTGGACAGGCCCGGCTGACGGCCCCACGATGCATACAATCCGTTCCTTCGAGTTGGAAGCCGAAATGCAGATCGATCTTTCGGGGCGCACGGCGCTCATCACCGGCGGCAGCATGGGGCTCGGCCGCGCCATGGCGGAGCGCATGGCGGCGTCCGGCGCGTCCGTCGTTGTCGTCGCGCGCCGTCAGGAGCCGATCGATGCTTGCGTGAAGGCGATTACGGACGCAGGCGGCAAGGCGCATGGCATTTCCTGCGACGTGACCGACCCGGCGGCCATCGAGGCGGCTTACAAGGAGGCGGTCCAGACGTTCGGCAAGGTCGATATCCTGGTGAACAACGCCGGCTCCTCGCTGCGCGGTCCGTTCCTGGAGATGACCGACGAGCAGTGGCGCGGCGACATCGAACTGAAGCTCTTCGCCCAAATCCGCTTCTCGCGCCTCGCCTTCGCCGACATGAAGGCCCGGAAGTGGGGCCGCATTATCAACGTCCTGAATACGGGCGCGAAAGCGCCGCCGGCCGAAGGCGCGCCGACGGCCGTCACGCGCGCCGCCGGGTTGGCGCTGTCGAAGGTCCTCTCGAATGAGGGCGCGCCGCACAACATCCTCGTCAATGCGCTGATGACCGGTCTGATCGACAGCGACCAGCATGTCCGCAAGCACGCCGCCGACAATCGCGGCCTGAGCTATGACGAGTTCAAGGTCGAGATGGCGGAGAAGGCGCGCATCCCGATCGGCCGCATCGGCCGGGCGGAGGAGTTCGCGAACGTCGCCTGCTTCCTCGCCTCCGACGCCGCCAGCTACGTGACCGGCGTCGACATCAACATCGACGGCGGCCGTTCGCCCGTCACCTGAGGAGACCAACGCAATGCCGGATACCGTTTCGCCGGGCCTCGGCGCGTTCAACGAAGAGGAACTGCTCGCGACCGCCCGCCGGGTGCTGCCCGCCGGCGGCTTCGGCAACGTCTCGCACCCGACCATCGTCGCACGGGGGCAGGGCTGCCGCGTCTGGGACGTCGCGGGCCGGGAGTATATCGACTACCTGCTGGGCTCCGGCCCGATGATCGTCGGCCACGCCCATCCCGAAGTGCTTGAGGTGACGCAGGCCTGCGTCGCCGACGGCACGACGTTCTTCGCCAACAACCCCTATGGCATCCTGCTCGCGGCCGAGATCGTCGATGCGATGGCCTGCGTCGAGCAGGTCCGCTACGTCTCCTCGGGCTCCGAAGCGGACATGTATGCCATCCGCCTGATGCGCGCCCATTCCGGCAAGGACAAGGTGCTGAAGTTCGAGGGTGGCTATCACGGCATGAGCGACTGGGGGCTGATTTCGACGACCCCGAAGCGCGTGACGAACTTCCCGGAAGGCGTCCCCGACTCCGCCGGCATTCCGAAGAGCGTCCAGCAGGAAATGCTGGTGGCGCCCTATAACGACCTGGCGACCGTCCGCGCGCTCGTGAAGGAGCACAAGGACGATCTGGCCGGCATCATCGTCGAGCCGTTCCAGCGCCTGATCCCGCCGGAGCCGGGCTTCCTGGAAGGCCTGCGTAAGCTGACCGAAGAGTTCGGCGTGCTGCTCTGTTTCGACGAGGTCGTGACGGGCTTCCGCTTCGCCTATGGCGGCGCGCAGGAGTATTACGGCGTCGTCCCGGACATCTGCACCATGGGCAAGGCGATCGGCGGCGGCTTCCCGCTGGGCGCGATCGGCGG
>DAINCG010000154.1:5724-10013 GCA_036732525.1 Pseudomonadota bacterium
CGTCGGCGAGGACAAGTATATGCACCAGGTCGGCACGCTCTCCGGCAATCCGGTGGCGGCGGCGGCCGGCCTGAAGACGCTGGAGATCCTGAAGCGGCCCGGCGGTTACAAGCGCATGTTCGACCATGGCAAGGCGCTGATGGACGGCTACACGGCGTCCATCAAAAAGCACGGCGTAACCGCGCAGGTCGTCGGCGATGCGCCGATGTTCGATATCGTCTTCAACGACAAGCGGGTGATCGACTACCGCTCCGCGATCGGCGACGCAGCGCTGATGGCGAAGTACAATCAGGGCATGCGCAAGCGCGGCATCCTCAAGAGCGAGGGCAAGCACTACATGGCGCACGCCCACACCGACACGGATATCGAAGACACGCTCCGCGCCTTCGACGAGACGATGGCGGAGCTTTAGAACCTAGGTCGTGTCCTCATAAAATGCGCGCTTTCCGACCGTTTCAGGGGCCGCTGGAGGGGGCAAGCGCGGCGCAGGGACGGCTGGACGCCATGCCAAGACGCGCTTGCCCCCTCCAGCGGCCCCTGAAACGGTCCCGAAGGGCGCGGCCGGCCCGGCCTCTGGCCGCGTTGCGCGACCTTGAAAGCCATCCAGGCTTCCTGCGGACGCGCGCCTTGCCAGAAACCGGGCCGATCTCGCGCGGAAAGCGCGCATTTTATGCGTACACGACCTTAGGCCTCCAGCACGAACGCCCGATGCAGCGCGATCGGCTGCCGGTCGCCGCGCCGACGCAGTTCGACGATCCCGCAAATGCTGATCGCTTCGAGGGTGTGCGGCAACGTACCGTAGGCGGGCCGCACCTCGACGGCGGGCCACAGCCGCCGGCGCGCGCAGACAGCGCAGCCGGCCGCGCGCTGGGTCAGCAGCATGCGGTTGAACGTGGCCGTCTGGCGCAGGAAGCCGGTCAGAACCAGTTGGTGGCCTTCGAGCGCGTCGAACTCCGGCAATGTGCGCGGCTTGCCGAGGCGGGCGATGTTCGACGCCGCTTCGAGCAAGCGCCAGTGGCCGTCGGGATCGAGCCCGGCGATGTGCGGCTCGTTCACCCGATGCGCGCCCGGTCTATCCGCACAGCCGCCCGCGAATCCGCCCATCGCGAACGCCGCGGGCGTCGCGCCGATGAACGTCAGCACATTGCGTCGGGAGGGATCTTGGCGAGGCTCGGACATCGGCATGCGCTTCGAAACGGAGAGGCGCATGTTCCACGGAATTGCCTAATCGCATCCTGCCGACGATAGGCGGCATTTGAGCTATCGTTGGATAACTTGCCCCCGGGAATCCCCAGCGAGGATCTTTGCATGAGCTATTCCGCCAAACAGGTCGGACCCAACCGCTTCCGCGAGACAATCGGTCGTTATTTCGAGGATTTCGAGGTCGGCCACATCTACGAACATCGGCCCGGCCGGCCGATCTCGGAAGCCGACAACACCTGGTTCACGCTTTTGACGATGAACACGCATCCGCTGCATTTCGACTTCGAATATGCAAAGCACAGCGAATTCGGGAAACCGCTCGTCAACAGCGCGTTTACCCTCGCCGTCGTCGCCGGCATGAGCGTATCGGACACCAGCCAGAAGGCGATCGCCAACCTCGGCTGGACCGACATCAAGCTGACGGCCCCGGTCTTCATCGGCGATACGATCTATGCAGAATCGGAGGTGCTGGCGAAGCGGGAGTCCAAGTCCCGCCCGACCCAGGGCGTCGTCACGATCCGCACCACCGCGAAGAAGCAGTGCGGCACGGTCTTCATGAGCTACGAGCGGACCATGCTGATGCCGAAGCGCGGCCATGCGGTCGACGACAAGGCCGATTACTGACCCAAGCAAAAGGAACCCCCGCCATGGCCAAGACCAAAGCGAAGAACGCCTACGAACTCGTCCCGCAACTCGGCAAGCTCAGGGACGAAGTGCTGTTCGGCGACGTCTGGGAGCAGCCGGAACTCACCAAACGGGACCGCAGCCTCGTGACCTGCGCCGTGCTGGCCGCGCTCTACCGCACCTCGGAGCTCGAGGGGCACATGCAGCGCGCGCTCGACAACGGCGTCACGCAGGACGAATTGCGCGGCTTGATCACGCATGTCGCCTTCTATGCCGGCTGGCCTTGCGCGGTGAACGCCGGCCGCGTCGGCCTCAAGGTTTTCGAGGACGATCAGTAAGCCTTTCGCGCGGCCGCGGTCTCAGCTAGCGCTGAGGCCGCGGTAAAGGCTGTTCGCAACCGTCGCCATGGCGAGCGTCACGCCGTCGGCGGCCGCCATCTCGTCGAGCGTCTGTTCGAGCCGGCTGACGGACCTGAGCCGAGCTTCGACCCACGCGTCGACCCCGCCTTGCGCCAGCGCGCGCCGCGCGATTTCGGCCTGGTGGCCGTAGAGGTCCTCCAGGATCGCGTCCTGCGCCAAACGCTCCCAGGCCGTCGTCGCCACGATGCCCCGCGCCGAGCGCCGCGCCCAGCCGAGCCGCAAACGCTCGCCGGCCGCATAGTAGACGCGGGCGGCGTCGATCAATTCGGCGTCCGAGGCCTCGCGGGCGATCTGGACGATGTCCAGCACTGCCGCCATCGGGTCCATCTGGGCGACGGCCTTGGCGAGGTCCTCGTCGGCGCCGCCTTCGATCCAGCGCTGGGTGCGGGCGGCGACATTCTCGGCGACCGTCGGGCTGGCGGCGTCGTAGAGGTTGGCGGTGAGGTTCTGGATCGGGACGCGCAGTTCGTCCCGCGCCGCCGCAATGTTGAGCGCATCGCCGCGCCGTCGCAGCACCCACTGCGTTGCGCGCCGGATCATGCGGGTGATCTCGCCGAACATTTCCGCCTGGAGCGGGAAGCGGCCGGGCCCGTCCAACGCTTCGACCTGACGGAAGAGGTCGGCGACGCCGAACGCGTCGACGACGATGGCGAAGGCGCGGGCGACGTCCGCCGTCGTCCGGCCCATGCTGTCGGCCAGATGAAAGACGAAGGTCGGGCCCATCCGGTCGACGATCTCGTTGGTCAGGATGGTGCAGGTGATCTCGCCGCCGAGCTGATGGTTCAGGGCCTGCTCCGCGTAGCGCTCCTGGATCGGCTGCGGGAAGTAGTGCAGCAGCCGTTCGCGCAGCCCGTCGTCCTTGGCGATTTCGCTTGCGACGAGATCGTCGTAGAGCACCAGCTTGGCATAGGAGAGCAGGATCGCGATTTCGGGCCGGGTCAGGCCGGCGCCTTCCGCTTCCCGCTCCGCCAGGGCTTCGTCGTTGGGCAGAAACTCGACCGAACGGTTCAGCCGGTTCTGCCGCTCAAGCGCGCGCATGAAGCGGATGTGGTCGGACAGTCGGCCCGCCGCGTCCCGCTGGACGATCGAGAGCGCCTGCCCCTGCATGTAATTGTTGCGCAGGATCAGTCGCGCGACTTCCTCGGTCATCTCCGCGAGCAGCTTGTCGCGCTGTTTCATGGTCATATCGCCGTCGGAGACGATGCGCCCCAGCAGGATCTTCAGGTTCACCTCGTGGTCGGAGGCGTCGACGCCGGCGGAGTTGTCGATGAAGTCGGTGTTGATGCGTCCGCCGGATGCCGCGAATTCGATGCGGCCGAGTTGCGTGACGCCGAGATTGGCGCCTTCGCCGATGACCTTGGCCCGGACTTGGTCGCCGTTGACGCGGACGGGATCGTTGGCGCGGTCGCCGGCGTCCTGGTTGCTTTCGTCGCGTGATTTCACGTAATTGCCGATGCCGCCGAACCAGAGCAGGTCGACCTCGGCCTTCAGGATCGTGTTGATCAACTCGTTCGGCGTCATCGTCGCCTTGGCGGCGCCCAGGGCGGCCTGAGCCTCGGACGACAGGGTCAAGGACTTCGCCGATCGCTCGAAGATCGCTCCGCCCTTGGAGAGCGTGCTCTTGTCGTAGTCCGACCAGGCCGAGCGCGGCAGGTCGAACATTCGCTTCCGCTCTGCCCAGCTGGCGGCGGGATCGGGGTCCGGATCGACCAGGATGTGCATGTGGTTGAAGGCGGCGACGAGCTTGATCTGCTTCGACAGCAGCATGCCGTTGCCGAAGACGTCGCCCGACATGTCGCCGCAGCCGACCACAGTGAACGGTTCGGACTGGATGTCCTTGCCGAGCTCCAGGAACATGCGCTTCACCGATTCCCAGGCGCCTCGGGCGGTGATGCCCATCTTCTTGTGGTCGTAGCCGGCCGATCCGCCGGAGGCGAAGGCGTCGTTCAGCCAGAAGCCGTAGTCCTGGCTGATGCCGTTCGCGATGTCGGAGAAGGTGGCCGTGCCCTTGTCGGCGGCCGCGACGATGTAGGGATCGTCGCC
>DAINCG010000155.1:0-10003 GCA_036732525.1 Pseudomonadota bacterium
ACCCCAAGACCAAGCTGCACTGCATCTACGTCGCGGTCGGCCAGAAGCGGTCGAGCGTCGCCCAGGTGGTGAAGACGCTCGAGGAATACGGCGCGATGGAATACACCGTCGTCGTCGCAGCGACCGCTTCAGAGCCCGCGCCGATGCAGTTCCTGGCGCCCTACGCCGGCTGCGCGATGGGCGAGTGGTTCCGCGACAACGGCATGCACGCGCTGATCATCTATGACGATCTCTCGAAGCAGGCGACCGCCTATCGTCAGATGTCCCTGCTGCTGCGCCGTCCGCCGGGACGCGAAGCCTATCCGGGCGACGTCTTCTACCTGCACAGTCGCCTGCTCGAGCGCGCCGCGAAGATGAGCGACGACAATGGCGGCGGCTCGTTGACGGCCCTGCCGGTCATCGAAACCCAAGGCAACGACGTGTCGGCGTTCATTCCAACGAACGTCATCTCGATCACCGACGGCCAGATCTTCCTCGAGACGAACCTGTTCTATAAGGGCGTCCGTCCGGCGATTAACGTCGGCCTCTCGGTCAGCCGCGTCGGCTCCGCCGCGCAGACCAAGGCGATGAAGAAGGTCGCGGGCTCGATCAAGCTGGAATTGGCCCAGTACCGCGAGATGGAGGCGTTCAGCCAGTTCGCCTCGGACCTCGACGCCTCGACCCAGCGTCTGCTGGCGCGTGGCGCGCGCCTGACCGAAGTGCTGAAGCAGCCGCAATACCGGCCGCTGTCGGTGGCGGAGCAGGTCGTTTCGATCTTCGCGGGCGTCAACGGCTTCCTGGACCGCATCCCGGTTCGCGACGTGACGCGCTTCGAGCAGGCGCTGCTCGCGGCCGCGCGCGACAAGCTCGGCGACGTGCTCAAGGAGATCAACGACACCGGCGCGCTGTCTGACGAGAACACCGAGAAGCTCAAGAGCTTCATCGGCGACTTCGCCAAGAGCTTCGCTTAGATCACGGCAAACACGCCGGCGGGGGCGCCCCGCCGGCGGCAGGGATGAAAGCGGGAAGTTCGGCGCATGGCCAGTCTGAAGGACCTACGCAACCGCATCGCCAGCGTTCAGGCGACCCGGAAGATCACCTCCGCCATGAAGATGGTGGCGGCGGCGAAGCTCCGGCGCGCGCAGGAACAGGCGGAATCCGCCCGGCCGTTCGCCGAGCGGATGGAGCGCATGTTGGCGTCGCTGGGCGCCAGCGTTAAGGGCTCGCCCAGCGCGCCCGCGCTGATCGCCGGCACGGGCTCGGACCAGACGCAGCTCGTCATCGTCGCGACCGCCGATCGCGGGCTCTGCGGCGGTTTCAACGCGAATATCGTCCGGCGTTCGCGCCAGCTGATCCGCTCGTTGATCGCGGACGGCAAGACAGTCAAGATCATCTGCGTCGGCCGCAAGGGCCGCGACCAGCTTCGGCGCGAATTCGGCTCGGCGATCGTCAAGACGTTCGAGGGCATCGGCCGCCGTTCGGTCGCTTTCTCGGAGGCGGACGAGATCGGCGCCGCCGTGCGCCACATGTTCAATGAAGGCGAATTCGACGTCTGCCGGATCGTCTATGCCCGCTTCAAGTCTGCGATCGCCAACGAAGTCACCGTGCAGCAGCTCGTCCCGGCGGAGCCGCCGGCGATCGAGGACGGCGAGGGCGCGTTCGATCTCGGCGGCGCCGTCTACGAGTACGAGCCGTCGGAGGAAGCCATTCTGGCCGACCTGCTGCCGCGCAACGTTTCGATCCAGATCTATCGCGCGCTTCTGGAAAACGCCGCGTCCGAGCATGGCTCGCGCATGACGGCGATGGACAACGCCACCCGGAACGCCGGCGACATGATCAATTCGCTGACCTTGACCTACAATCGCACGCGTCAGGCGATGATCACGAAAGAGCTTATCGAGATCATCTCCGGCGCCGAGGCCGTCTGACCGACGGCCCAGACCGAAACTTTTTGACGAGGAGCTGACCCCATGGCGAACAATGCCGTTGGCCGTATCATCCAGATCACCGGCGCCGTCGTCGACGTGCAGTTCGACGGCGACATCCCGCCGATTCTGGACGCGCTGCACGTCAAGCGCGACGACGGCGGCGTGCTTGTGCTCGAAGTCGCCCAGCATCTGGGCGAGAACACGGTGCGCACCATCGCCATGGACGCGACGGAAGGCCTGGTGCGCGGCGCCAAGGCCGAGCACACCGGCCAGCCGATCGTCGTGCCGGTCGGTCCGGGCACGCTCGGCCGCATCATGAACGTCATCGGCGAGCCGATCGACGAGCGCGGCCCGATCGACGCCGTCGATTATTCGCCGATTCACCGCGCGGCGCCGGCGTTCATCGACCAGTCGACCGAAGCCGAACAGCTCGTCACCGGCATCAAGGTCGTCGACCTGCTGACGCCTTACGCGAAGGGCGGCAAGATCGGCCTCTTCGGCGGCGCGGGCGTCGGCAAGACCGTGCTGATCATGGAGCTGATCAACAACATCGCGAAGGGCCATGGCGGCTACTCGGTGTTCGCCGGCGTCGGCGAGCGCACGCGCGAGGGCAACGACCTCTATCACGAGATGATCGAGTCGGGCGTCATCGATCTCGAAGGCGGCGAGTCCAAGGCCGCGCTGGTCTACGGCCAGATGAACGAGCCGCCGGGCGCCCGCGCCCGCGTCGCGCTCTCCGGCCTGACTCAGGCGGAATATTTCCGCGACCAGGAAGGGCAGGACGTGCTGCTCTTCATCGACAACATCTTCCGCTTCACCCAGGCGGGCTCCGAGGTGTCGGCGCTTCTGGGCCGCATCCCGTCGGCGGGCGGCTATCAGCCGACGTTGGGCACCGACATGGGCGCGCTTCAGGAACGCATCACCTCCACGAACAAGGGCTCGATCACCTCGGTCCAGGCGGTTTACGTGCCTGCGGACGACCTGACCGACCCGGCGCCGGCGACGACCTTCGCGCATCTCGACGCGACGACCGTTCTGAACCGGTCGATCGCCGAGCTCGGCATCTATCCCGCGGTCGATCCGCTCGATTCGACCTCGCGCATTCTTGATCCGCGCGTCGTCGGCGACGAGCACTACCAGACTGCGCGCCGCGTGCAGGAAACCCTCCAGCAGTACAAGTCGCTGCAGGACATCATCGCCATCCTGGGCATGGATGAGCTGTCGGAAGAGGACAAGCTGACGGTCGCGCGCGCCCGGAAGCTGCAGCGGTTCCTGTCGCAGCCGTTCCATGTCGCGGAAGTATTCACAGGCAGCCCTGGCAAATTCGTCAACATTGAAGATACCATCAAAGGCTTCAAGGCGATTTGCGACGGCGACTACGACGATCTGCCCGAAGCGGCCTTCTATATGGTCGGGTCGATTGAAGAAGCCGTCGAAAAGGCGCAGCGTATGGCGGCAGAGGCGGCATAGCCCGCCTCCGGTCAGCCGGAGACTAAATTATGGCCGACAATAAAGTCGCATTCGAGTTGGTTTCGCCGGAGCGCCTCGTCGTCTCCATGCCCGTCGACATGGTGGTCGTTCCCGGCGGCGAAGGCGACTTCGGCGTCCTGCCAGGCCATGCGCCGCTGATCTCCAGCGTCCGTCCGGGCGTGATCGAGATCTACGAGGGCCGTCAGGTTAGCGATCGTATCTTCGTGGCCGGCGGATTCGCGGAAGTGACGAGCGAACGCTGCACCGTGCTCGCGGAAGCGGCGATGCGGGTCGCGGATATCGACGTCGGCGCCGCGGAAACCGACCTGCGGTCCGCACAGATCGATCTCGACGACGCGTCTGACGACGACGCGCGCGCGGACGCGGAGCGGCGAATCGGGGTGGCGCAGGGCAAGCTTGACGCCGTCCGGCGTGCTGCGCACTGACGCCGAAACGATTGTCCGCAATGGGTAAAATCGGGGAACTTGACCCCGGGCCCTGCGTTCTGCATATCCGACTCCGTAAGATTCGCTGCGAAGCGGGGAGCATTTTCCGTGTCGCCCCAATGGTCTGTCGACCGGGATATTCCCTGGGAACGGTTCGAGCGCGATAAGGTTACGCCGGACCTTGTGCCCATCGTGAAGGCGGCGGCGCTGGTTGAATCCAACGCCGCCGACTACGCGGCCTATCTCTGCAACGTTTTCGCCGACGATCCGCATTTTCAGAAGCTCGCCCGGGACTGGGCCGAGGAGGAAGTGCAGCACGGCGTCGCGCTTGGCCGCTGGGCCAAGCTCGTTGACCCCGAATTCGACTATGACGAGCGCTTTCGCCGGTTTCGCGAAGGCTATCGCATTCAGGTCGAGAGCCAGGAGAGCGTGCGCGGCTCGCGCACCGGCGAGTTGATCGCGCGCTGCATGGTGGAGGTCGGCACGTCCTCCTATTACACGGCGATCGCCGACGCGACCGAGGAGCCGCTGCTCCGGGAAATCTGCCGGCGCATCGCGACGGACGAGTGGCGGCACTACGCCATGTTCTACAAGGCGATGAAGACCTATCTGGAGATCGAGCGGCCCAGCAAGCTGCGTCGCCTCGTGATCGCCGGCGGACGTGCGGCGGAAAGCGAAGACGACGAGCTCGCCTATGCGTATTTCGCGGCGAACGCCCCGGAAGATGCGGCTTACGAGCGGAAGTTGGCTTCGCGACAATATTTCGCGCGCGCCATGCCGCTCTACAAGCCGCGGCATGTCGAGCGGGCGATGGCGATGATCTTCAAGGCGGTCGGTTTCGAGCCGCATGGCCGGGTCAGCCGGACGATGACCCGCGGCGTCGTCTCCTTTATCGGCTGGCGGTCACGCCGAATGGCCGCCTGAACCTTCGCCCGGTCGGCTGGCGCGGGCTCGCCGATCGCGCTAGGTTCGTCGCGTTGTTTTCCGATCAATCGAGGCTGCCATGAGCGACTTGCCCGCCCACGTCGACATTCAGGAAGAAGGCCCGCGCGAAGGCTTCCAGATCGAGCCGGGGCCGATCGCGACCGCGCGAAAGATCGAGCTGATCGACGCCTTGACCGAAACGGGACTGAAGAAGATCCAGGTCGCTTCGCTGGTCAATCCGAACCGGGTGCCGGGCTGGGCCGACGCGGAAGACGTCATCAAAGGCTTCAAACGCAAGGACGGCGTCGCCCATCACGTACTCTGGCTGAACGAGAAGGGGCTGCACCGGGCGCTCGCCTGTGACGGCCTCTACATGTTCGGGTCGATCTCGACGACGACGTCCGAGACGTTCATGCGCATGAACACCAACCGCGGCTTCGCGGAAAACGTGCGCGTCCAGAAGAACCAGATCGCGATCTACAAGGAAAACGGCGTGCCGGTGACGCGCGCCTCGATCATGACGGCGTTCGGCTGCAATTTCGAAGGCGATATCGCGCCTGCCCGCGTCGTCGAGCGGCTGGAAGAGCTGCTGGGCGCCGCCGAGGAAGAGGGCGTCGACATCGAGATCATCAGCCTCGCCGACACCGTCGGCTGGGCGACGCCGCGCTCGGTCAAGCAGGTCGTCGGCGCGGTGCGCGACCGCTGGCCGGACAAGCGCATCTGCCTGCACCTGCACGACACCCGTGGCTGCGGCGTCGCCAATGTCTATGCGGGGCTAGAGCTTGGCGTCGATCTTTACGATTCGTCCGTGGCGGGCCTTGGCGGCTGTCCTTTCGCCGGCCACAAGGGGGCCGCGGGCAACGTCTGCACGGAAGACATGGTCTTCATGTGCGAGGAGATGGGCATCGACACCGGCGTCGATCTCGAAAAGCTGATCGAATGCGCCCGTCTGGCCGAAGACATCGTCGGCCACGACCTGCCGGGCAAGGTGATGCGCGGCGGCGCACTCTCGGCGCTGCGCCGCGAGGCGAAGGCGAAGCCCGCCCAGGCCTGATCGCGGGCCCGGTCAGGCGGCGAGGCGGTCCTCTTCGAGGCTCGGCGCCGCGCCGCTGACGCGGGTCTGGCGCATATAGCGGCGGTGAGCGTCGGCGTCGTAGCCGGCGCCCCGGTGCAGCAGGCAGCGATTGTCCCAGATAACGAGGTCGCCCGGCCGCCAGGCGTGCGTCAGCACGTATTCGGGCCGGACCGCCCGGTCGACCAGATCGTCCAATAGCGCCCGGCTTTCCGCTTCCGGCCAGCCCTCGATCTCCCGGACATGGCTGCCGAGGAACAGGTTCTTCCGACCGTTCGCCGGATTGCGCCGGACGAGCTTCTGCCGGACCGGCGGCAAGGTCGCCGCCAGCGCCGGCGAGACCGCGTCCGCGCCGACCTTCGAGCGCGAGAAGACATAATCGTGGATGCAGACCAGCGGATCGAGCCTCGCCTTCTCATCGGCCGAGAGGCGGTCATAGGCCGCGCGCATCGAGACGAACAGCGTCTCCCCGCCTTCCGACGGCGTCTCGTAGGCGCACATGATCGAAAGCTTCGCCGGCACGGGTTTGAACGAGGCGTCGCTATGCCACATGTTGTTGCCGGTCAGGAACCGCGTCTTCTGATGGCTGTTCCCAAGCGCCGTCCCGTCGGCCTGGACGTTCCCGATCGTCCCGAAATACTCGAGCTTGCCCTCGCCCTTGGCGACGTGGCTCGGCTCCGGCGCGCCGAGGCGCCGCGTGAAGGCAAGCTGGCGCGCGTCGTCGAACGCCTGGTTCGGGATCAGGACGAAGGAATATTCGTCGATCGCGGCGTCGATCGCCTGCATCGTCCGATCGTCGGCCCCCTGGCCGAGATCGAGCCCCTCGATCCGGGCGCCGAAATCGGCGTGCAGCGGGGTGATGCGAAGGTCGGTCATGAGGCGGGCCTTTCCCGTAGCGGCGGGCCGGGATTGAACCACCAGCCCCGAGCGACGACAAGCGGCGCCGTGCTAGGCTTGGCGGTGAAATGGGGGAGGCGCAACGGCATGTTCATTTGCGATGCGCAGATTCATCTCTGGGCGGCAGACCGGCCGGACCGGCCCTGGCCGGCGGATGGGCATGCCCGGCGGCATCGGCCGGAGCCGCTCGGCGTCGACGAGGCGCTGCGGGAAATGGACCGGGCCGGCGTCGACCGCGCCGTGCTCGTGCCGCCGAGCTTCGAGGGCGACTACAACGATCTCTCGCTCGCGGCGGCGAAGGCGCATCCCGACCGCTTCGCCGTCATGGGGCGCGTCGCGCTCGAGGATCCGGCGACGCCGGAGAAGATGGCCCGCTGGCGGGACCAGCCCGGCATGCTGGGCGTGCGGCTGACCTTCATCAACGACCGACACCGGGGTCTACTGGCGTCGGGCGCGGTCGAGCCGTTCTGGGCGGCGGCGGAAGCGGCCGGCGTGCCGGTCATGGTCCTGCCGCCCGACCAGATCTCGACGATCGAAGCGGTCGCCCGGCGGCATCCGAAGCTGAAACTCGTCATCGACCACCTCGCGATGGCGTCCCAGTGGAAAGATGACGAGGCGTTCCGGCGCGTTCCGGAGGTGCTGACCCTGGCGGCCTGTCTCAATGTCGCGGTCAAGGCGTCGGCGCTGCCCTGCTACACGTCGGAGGCCTATCCCTATCCGTCGATCCAGGGCCTGCTCGGCCAGGTGTTCGACGCCTTCGGCCCGGACCGGATGTTCTGGGGCTCCGACCTCTCGCGGCTGCCATGTCCCTACACGTACTGCATCACGCATTTCACCGAAACGCTGCCCTTCCTGGACACAACCGCGAAAGAGCGCGTCATGGGCAAGGCGATCTGCGAGTGGCTCGGCTGGCCGGTCTGATTCAACCGGCCGCGACGACGTCCTCGGGTCGCCGGGCGTCGGCGTCCGGGTCTTCCTGCTGCCGTTCCCACATCCGGGCGTAGAGGCCGCCCGCGGCCAGGAGGTCGCGGTGGCGGCCGCGTTCGGCGATGCGGCCGTTTTCGAACACCAGAATCTCGTCCGCGTTGACCACGGTCGAGAGGCGGTGGGCGATGACGAGCGCCGTCCGGCCCTTGGCAAGTTGGTCCAGGTTCGCCTGGATCGCCTGCTCCGTGGCCGTGTCGAGCGCCGAGGTCGCTTCGTCCAGGAGCAGGATCGGCGGGTTCTTCAGGATCGTCCGGGCGATGGCGACGCGCTGCTTCTCGCCGCCGGAAAGCTTCAGGCCGCGCTCGCCGACCTGGGTCTGCCAGCCGTCCGGCAGGCCTTCGACGAATTCGGCGATCTGGGCGAGGCGGGCGGCTTCCTTCGCCTCCGCCTCGCTGGCGTCGGGCCGGCCGTAGAGGATGTTGTAGAGCAGGTCGTCGTTGAACAGCACCGTGTCCTGCGGGACGATGCCGATGGCGCGGCGCAGGCTGTCCTGCCGGACCTCGCGTAGGTCCTGCCCGTCGATCAGGATGCGGCCGTCGTTCACGTCGTAGAACCGGTAGAGCAGGCGGCCGATGGTCGACTTGCCGGCGCCGGAGGGGCCAACGATCGCGACCGTCTTGCCGGCCGGCGCGCGGAACGACACGCCCTTCAGGATCGGCCGGCGCGGGTCGTAGCCGAAGGCGACGTTCTCGAAGACGATCTCGCCGCCCGAGACGACGAGATCTGGCGCGCCCGACTTGTCGCCGACCTCCTCCCGGACGTCCAAGAGGCCGAACATCTTCTCCATGTCGATCAGCGCCTGCATGATCTCGCGATAGACGAAGCCGAACATGTTGAGCGGCTGGTAGAGCTGGATCAGATAGGCGTTCACCATGACGAACTCGCCCAGCGTCATCGTGCCGTCCGCGACGCCCATCGCCGCCATCGCCATCACCGCGACGAGGCCGGTCGAGATGATGACCGACTGGCCGACGTTCAATGTGGAGAGCGACATGGTGCTCTTGATCGCGGCGGTTTCGTAGGCCGCGAGCGCCTGGTCGAAGCGCCGGGCCTCGTGGGCCTCGGCGTTGAAATATTTGACCGTCTCATAGTTCAGCAGGCTGTCGATCGCCTTGGAATGGGCGCGGCTGTCCTCATCGTTCATGCGCCGGCGGATATTGAGCCGCCACATCGTCACCTGTTTGGTGAACAGCACGTAGATCACGATCGTCGCAACCGTGACCGCCGCGAAGCGCCAGTCGAGCATTGACCAGAGGATGATCACGACGACGATGATTTCGAAGATCGTCGGCAGCACGTTGAACATGGCGAAGCGCAGCAGCGTGTCGATCGCCTTGACGCCGCGCTCGATGGCGCGCGACAGGCCGCCGGTGCGCCGCTCCAGGTGGAAGCGCAGCGAGAGCCGATGCAGGTGCCGGAAGACGTTGAGGCCGACGCCGCGCACGGCGCCCTGGGCGACCGGAGCGAAGATCGTCTCGCGCAATTCGGCGAACAGAATCGAACCGACCCGGGCGAGGCCGTAGGCGAGGATCACGGCGAGCGGCAGGACGATCGCCAGGTTCTCCGGCTTGTCGAGCGCGTCGACCGCGTCCTTGTAGAAGAGCGGGGCGTAGACGTTGGCGGCCTTCGCCAGCACCAGACAGACGATCGCGAGGACGATGCGCGCCTTGAAGCCCGGCTGGCCCTTCGGCCAGATGTAGGGGCCGAGCAGGCGGACCACGCCTAGCCGTGCGGTCTGGTCCGCGTCCGCCGTTTTCCCATCCGTCCTCATCTTGTCATAAAGCCCCGATATGTCCCAATATGTTGGTGCGCGATTCTTCGTGTTCCGTTTCTGACGACGGAAGGTGGCATGACCGCGACGATGCTCGATGATCGCTCAGCCCTGGTGCTGAACGCCGACTTTCGGCCGCTCAGCTATTTTCCTCTCTCGCTCTGGTCCTGGCGCGACGCCATCAAGGCTGTCTTCCTCGATCGGGTCAATGTCCTGGCGGAATACGACGACGCCGTCGTGCGGTCGCCGAGCTTCGAAATGGCCGCGCCCAGCGTGATCTCCCTCAAAGAATATGTCGCGCCGGCGAGGCGGCCAGCCTTTACGCGCTTCAACGTCTTCCTGCGCGACCGCTTCCACTGCGCCTATTGCGGCGACCGCTTTCCGCCCGCGGACCTGACCTTCGACCATGTGCGGCCGCGGTCGCGCGGCGGCCGGACCTCATGGGAGAACGTCGTGGCCGCCTGTTCGGACTGCCATCTCGCCAAGGCCGACCGCACGCCCGAAAAGGCGCGGATGCCGCTGCTCTGGA
>DAINCG010000156.1:0-9961 GCA_036732525.1 Pseudomonadota bacterium
GGACCGCGAGTCGATGTTCGCCGGACTGATCCGCGAATACCTGTTCGCCAATGTCTATCGCGCCGCCGCACAGGCGATCGCCAGCGAGAACGCCATCCGCCTCGGCCTGATGCAGGAGGCGGAGCGGAACATCGACGACCGGCTGGCCGAACTGTTGCAGGCGGCCCGTTCGGAGCGGCAGACGGCCGTGACGAGCGAACTGCTCGACGTGGTCGCGGGCGCAGAAGCGCTGCGGGGCGCGGGCCTGGCTTAGATCGGCGGCGCGGTCGGGGCGGCGCCTTTGGCGATGTCGCGCCAGTGGAGACAGGCGACCTTGCGCGCGTCGCCCGACGCGTCGAGCGTCGGCGTCACCGTCTTGCAGTCGTCGCGCGCATAGGCGCAGCGCGTGTGGAAGGCGCAGCCGCTCGGCACGGCGGCCGGGTTGGGCGGGTCGCCCGCGATTTCGGCCGCCGCCGACGCGACGTCCGGATCGAGCCGCGGCGCGGACGCCAGCAGGGCGCGAGTATAGGGGTGCTGCGGGGCGGCGAAGATATCCCGGGCCGACGCGGTTTCGACGATCCGCCCGAGATACATGATGCCGACCCGGTCGCAGACCCGCTCGACGACGGAAAGATCGTGCGAGATCATCAGGTAGGTCAGGCCGAGCTGCGCGCGCAGTTCTCGCAACAATTGCAGCACCATCGCCTGCACCGATGGATCGAGACCGGACGTCGGCTCGTCCAGGATCAGGACGCGCGGCCGCAGTACGAGGACGCGTGCGATGCCGACGCGCCGCAGCTGCCCGCCGCTTAACTCGTGAGGATATCGGCTGCGGTAGTCGTCGCTCAGGCCGACGCGGTCAAGCATCTCGGAAATGCGGGCGTCGCGCTCCGCCTTCGGGCCAATGCCGTTGATCCGGAGGCTCTCGTCGAGCGTGGCGCCGATGCTCCACCACGGATCGAGCGCCGCTCCCGGGTCCTGATAGGCATATTGGACGTTCCGCCGGATCCGGCGCGCCTGGCGGGGCGCCACGCCGCTGACGACCTTGCCGTCGAGCCGGATTTCGCCCGCCGTCTCCCGCTGGACGCCGAGCACGGTGCGGCCGAGTGTGGACTTGCCGCAGCCGGATTCCCCGACAAGCCCGAAGATCTCGCCGGATGTGAGGGCGAGGTCGACGCCATCGACCGCGCGCACCGCCGGCGGTGGGATGCCGAGGATCCGGCGGCGGCCGTGGAAGACCGTCTCGAGCCTGCGCACCTCAAGGATCGGCGGGGCGTCGGACATCATGCGTTGACCGCCGGCGCATGGAGCAGGCAGCTGACCGATCGGTCGCCATCTACGACGGTCGCCGGCCGGGCGGCGCGGAATGCCGCCATCGCCTCGCCGCAGCGTGGTGTACTGTGTGGAAACGGCAGCCGGGGGGCGGCGCGACGGGCGACGGCACCGCGCCCGGAATGCCGACAAGGTCGGCCGAACGGTCCGGGTGGCAGTCGATCAACATACGCGCGTAGGGGTGCCTCGGCGTCTGCAGAATGTCGCGCACGGGGCCGTGTTCCGCCGTCTGTCCGGCGTAGATCACTGCGACCTCATCGCAAAGCTGCGCGACGACGCCGAAGTCGTGGGTGACGAACAGCATCGAGATCTCGAACTCTTCGGAAAGCCGCTTCAGCAGGCGGAGGATCTGAAGCTGCGTCGTGACGTCGAGCGCCGTCGTCGGCTCGTCCGCGATCAGCAGTTTCGGGCGGCAGCATAGGGCGCCGGCGATCAGCAGGCGCTGGCGTTGGCCGCCGCTGAACTGGTGCGGATAGCGTTCCAGTGCGGCTTCCGGATCCGGAATCTGGACGATGCGCAAGAGCTCGATCAGCGTTTCGCGATGCCGCTTGCGGTCGCCGGGGCCGCCGCTTTCGGGCCCGGCGTGCCAGCGCATGATCTCCAAAAGCTGGCGGCCGACCTTGAAGACCGGATTGAACGCCAGATAGGGGTCCTGCGGAATGAAGCCGATTTCCTTGCCGCGGATGTCCCGGCTCATCTCGCCCTGGCTGAGCTTCAGGAGGTCGCGGCCGTAGAAGCGGATCGACCCCCGATCGACCGTCGCCGCCTCGGGCAGAATGCCGAGGATGCTGCGGATCAGCGTGCTCTTGCCGCAGCCGCTTTCCCCGACGACGCCGACGATGCGGCCGCGCGGGATGACGAGATCGATATGGTCGAGCACCTGCGCCAGACCGTCGTCGGACCGGATCGAGACCTTCAGGCCGTCGATGGCGAGCGCGGGCGCCTGGCTGTCGGTCATCGCCGCCTCCGTCACCGGGAACGCCGGATGCGCGGATCGACGATATCGCGCAGCCCGTCGCCGAACAGGTTGAAGCCCAGGACCGCCAGGAAGATCGCGAGGCCGGGGAAGAGCGCGTACCACCAGGCGTCCGGCAGGTAGAGCCGGCTCTCCGCGATGGTGATGCCCCAGTCCGGATGTGGCGGCGTCGCGCCCATGCCGAGGAAGCCCAGGATCGCGGCGGTCAGGATCGTGAAGCCGAGGCCGATGGTGGCGCGCACGATGATCGGCGAGGCGCAGTTCGGCAGAATGTGCACGAAGAGAATGCGGCCGCCGCCGGCGCCCACGCCCTGCAGGCTTTCGACGAAGAGCGACGTCTTGAGGCGCCGGGTCTCCGCGTAGACGATCCGGCAGAAGAACGGCCAGTAGGTGAGCGTCAGCGCGGCCATGGCGCTTTCGAGGCTCGGCGTGAAGACCTGGGCGAGCACAAGCGCCAGCACCAGTTGCGGCACGGCGAGAAAGACGTCCGTCACGCGCATGATGAGCTCGCTGAGCCAGCCGCCGTAGTAACCCGCGACGAGGCCGAGCGGCACGCCG
This sequence comes from Pseudomonadota bacterium, assembly GCA_036732525.1. Taxonomy (GTDB): domain Bacteria; phylum Pseudomonadota; class Alphaproteobacteria; order Bin95; family Bin95; genus VMCJ01. The sequence goes on from DAINCG010000156.1 coordinate 2,846, forward strand.
ATGGCCAGCGCGCCGCCGACGACGGAGACCGCGACCAGGAGGGAGCTCCGCGTGCCGAGAATGATGCGCGAGAGGATGTCCCGCCCCAGATTGTCGGTCCCAAAGAGGAAGTCCGCGCTTGGCGGCTTCAGGCGCTGCAGGATGTGCGTGTCGAAGGCGTCGTCCGGGTAGGGGGCGAGCACGGGCGCGAGCAGCGCGATGAAGAGCAGCGCCACGATGATGAGCAGGCCGAACACCGCGGGCAGGTCGCGGCAGAACTTGCGGATGACCAGCATCAGAGCTGTTCCGCGACGCGCGGGTCGATCAGGGCGTGGACGACGTCGACGACGATGTTCACGACCGCGTAGATCGCGCCGATCACGAGGGTGACCGCGAGCAGCGCATTGTAGTCGGCGTTCAGGATCGACTGGACGAGGTAGAGGCCGATCCCTGGGAAGTCGAAGATTGCCTCGATGACCACCACGCCGCCCAGGAGATTGCCGAAGAGAAGGCCGATCTGCGTCACCGCGGCGACGACGGAATTGCGCAGCACATAGGTCCAGATCACCACGCGCCGCGGATATCCCACCGCGTATTCGTAGGTGACGAAGTCCTTTTGCAGCGTCTCCAGGACGCCGCTTCGGGTGAAGCGGGCGATCGTCGCGACCGGCCCTTTCATCTGCGCCAGAACGGGCAGCACGAGGTAGCTGAGCGCGACCAGAAACGCGTCCAGGCGAAGCGTCAGCAGGCTGTCGATCAGGTAGAGGCCGGTGATCGTCTCCGGCGGCGCGCCGTCCGGGTCGAAACGGCCGCGGAGCGGCAGCCAGTCGAGCTCCATGCTGAACAGAAGCTGGAACATGATCGCGGTCCAGAAGTTGGCGAGCGCCAGGCCCGCGACCGTGAAGCCCCGCACGGCGTAGTCGACCGGTTTGTTGTGGCGCGCGCCCGCGATCACGCCGAGGCCGATGCCGAAGATCGTGCTGAGCGTCAGGATGATCGTCACCAGCTCGAGCGTCGCCGGCAGGCGCTCGGCGATGTCTTCGGCGACCGGGCGGCCGGAGAAGTAGCTCTGACCGAGATCGCCGCGAGCGACCCGCTCCAGGTAGTAGCCGAACTGCACGATCGCCGGCCGGTCGAAGCCGTAATCGCGGCGGATCTGCTGGATCTGCTCCGGCGTCGCCGACTCGCCCGCGATCTCCGCGGCCGGGTCGCCCGGCGCCAGCTGGACCAGAAAAAACGTGAGCGCCAGGAGGCCGAAGAGGGCCGGGACCGCGAGCAGGCAGCGGCGGACGATGAAACGGATCATGGGAGCCGTGTCATGGCTGGACGCAGCCCGTCGCGCGCCGCGGCGCCCGCCGACCGGGTTCCCGGCGCCGGGGCTTAGGCAAGCCTATTTCTCCCAGTACATCCAGCGGAAATCGGCCCCGGCGCCTGCCGGGCTGAACTTGTAGCCCTTCAGGCGCTTGTCGAGCGGCCGCACGGCCAACTCGTTCGAAATGAACAGGCTGGGCGCGGCCTCGGCGATCAGGACGGCGGCCTCCGCGTAGAGCTTGGCGCGCTCGGCCTGATCGCTCTCGATGCTCGCCTTCTGCAGCAGGGCGTCCGTTTCCGGCGTGCTGTAGTAGGAGGACGCTTTCCAGGTCCCGTGATAGGCGCTCTGGTACATCTGGCCGATCCAGTTTTCCGGATCGACGAAATAGGTGCTGACCCAGTGGGTCCAGATCATCGGCGAGGTTTCCGGCTTGGCCGTGGCGCCCGTCAGCGAGGCCCAGCCTTCCGGAATGATCTTCATGTTCACGCCAATCTTGCGAAGCTGCGACTGCCAGATCTGGGCCGCCAGCACGGTCTGCTCGCGGTAGCCCAGAACGTTCATGACGATCTCGTCCTCGACCGGCGCGCCCGCCGCCTTGGCCTTCTCGCACTCCGCTGCGGCCTTCTCCATGTCGTAGCCGATCCCCTTGTAGCCTTCGGGATAGCCCCAGAGGTTGCGCGGGATCGGCGCCGCGTTGCGGACGGCGGCGCCGCTCAGCACGGTCTCGATATAGCCGTCGTAGTTGAAGGCGTAGCTGATGCAGCGGCGGAAATTCACGTTATCGAGCGGCGGCTTGGTCGTGTTGAACGGGATCACGAAGAGCCGCATGTTCTCGCTGCGGTCGATCACCATGCCCGCCTTCTCGAGGCGCGCGATCTGCTCTGGCGGCAGCTCGATGCTGCCCATGTGCATGTCGCCCTTCTCGAGGGCGAACATCCGCGTCGCCGCTTCCTGGAAGTGCTGATTGCGGATCGTGTCGATGGGATCGGGATTGTCGCTCCAGCCTTTGAAGTGGTTTTCGAAGCGCTTGAAGGTGATCTTGTCCTCCTGGGAGAACGAGCCGTCCTCGACCATGTAGGCGCCGGATCCGGCGGTATGCGTGTTCAGCCAGGCGGCCCCCCAGTCGCCGTCCTTCGCGTTCGCCTCGACCACGTCCTTGTTGACGATGGCGACCAGCGGGATCGTCGCGAGGAAGGCGGCGAACGGTTTGTCCAGGACGAACTGCACGGTCGTGGGATCGACCACGGTCACGTTCTCGGCTTTCAGGACCGGCTTGAACGCGCCGGCGGGCTGTTTGCCCACGGTCAAGAGGCGCTTGAAGCTGTAGGCGACGTCCTCCGACGTCATCGTCGAGCCGTCGTGGAATTTCACGCCGTCGCGCAGCTTGAAGGTCCAGGTCAGCCCGTCGTCCGAGACGCTGTGGCTTTCGGCCAGCCAGGGCGTCGTCACCGGCGGATTGCCGAGGTCGCGGTAGAGGTTGTCGTAGACGTTCAGGAGGATGATCTGCTCCGGACGCGCCGAACGCATGTGCATGTCGAGCGTCTTGGCCACGGTCTCCGCGACATTGAGGGTGCGCTCGGACCCGGGCGACGCCTGGGCCGCAAGCGGTGCGGCGACCGCGGCGGCGGCTGCGAGCGCGAGCGCTGCGCGTCGAACAGATGAGATCATATTGCACTCCATAACGGCGGCGCCGGCTTGGCGGCCGGCGCGGGAAGACAATGCCCCGAAGGTCATTCGTCGAATTCAGCCGTTGGCGAAGAGGGGTTGTCAAGATAAAATCCAGAATGCATTGTTCATAGCATCTTCTGTGATTTACCCATTCCGTGCAGTCCGGATATAGGATTGTGTGGTTATGGAAAATTGTGCGATGCATCGAAATTAAGCATACTGATTAATTGATCGACATCGGTTGCTTATTTTCGGGTCGAGCGCCGGAACACGGATCGCGCACGTCGGCGTCCGTGTGCAAATATTTGTGGCGAGCCGCATGAGCGCGGCGAGAAGGGAGATTGCGACATGGCGATGGAACAAGCGACGGCGGGCGGCGCCACGGTCGACGCCACCAAGGACGGCATTCCCATCCTGGACGTCTCGGACTACGTGGCGGGGAAGGATGGCGCGCTCGCCGCGCTTGCGGCCGATCTTCGCTATGCCCTGGAGAATGTCGGCTTCTTCTACGTCGTGAACCACCCGATCTCGCCGGAGCTGATCGAGCGGGTGTTCGAGGAGACCAAGCGCTTTCATAGCCAGCCCCTGGAAGCGAAGCAGGCGATCTATCTGAACCGCTCGAACAACGGCTACATGCCGCTCAAAGGTCATGCCCAGCGGCATTCGACGCTGAACAAGAACCCGAAGCCGAACGAGAACGAGTCCTTCTTCGCGCGGCGCGAGCGCGATCCGGAAGATCCCGACGTCAAGGCCGGGAAGGATCTGCGGGACCCGAACCAATGGCCGGAGGGCCTGCCGGGCTTCAAGGAGACGGTGCTCGAGTACATGACGACGATGGAGGCGTTCGGGCTGAAGATGCTGCCGGTCTATTCGACCGCGTTCGGCCTGCCGGCCGACTTCCTCGACCCATTCTTCCACGAGAGCGAGACGACTGTCCGCATGATCCACTATCCGCCGGCGGCCGAAACGGACGCGGCGGAGAACGTTTTCGGCACCGCGGCTCACACCGACCGGAATTTCGCGACCTACCTGGCGCAGGCGAAGGTGCCGGGCCTGCAGATACGCACGACCAAGGGGGAGTGGGTCCCGGCGCCGGCGATCCCGGGCGCCTATCTGGTCAACTCTGGCGACACGCTACGGCGTTGGACCAACGACCGTTTCCTCTCGACCGCGCACCGGGTCTTCAACGATTCAGGCGTCGATCGCTATTCGATCCCGTTCTTCCATGCCCCCAACCTGAACGCGACGATCGAGGCTCTTCCCACCTGCGTCGACGCCCAGCACCCGTCGCTTTATCCGACGACGACCTACGAGGATATGCAGCTCGAATTCCTGAACAAGAACTACTTCAACCGCCAGAAGTACGCCTGAGGGGACCGCATCCCGCGGGGCGGGCGACCATGCGCTATAGGGGCCGCCGCATGTCCGGCAAGCCGCCAAGTTGCCGCCCGCTTGGGCGGCTTCCCCTCAGCCTTGTCCTTTGGCGCCGAGGGTATTGCTCGTACCGTCGGTGATCGTTTTGCTCGTGCCGTCCGTGATCGACGTGTTTCCGATCGACGTATTCCTGATCGAAGAGACGGTGGCATTCTCGAGCTTGATCGTGTGGCCGGCGCCGGCCGCGGCGGCGAGTTCGTCGTCCGTGAGTTCTGTCAGTTCGGTCGTATTCTGAGACTTCTTAACGTCGGGCATTGCGGCATCCTCCGAAGCGCCCGGTCCAGGCATCGGATCGCGGCGTTCCCATAAGATCGGCGGCCGGCGTCGGCAGGACCAGTGACGCGCGTCACCGGCCCATGCCGAGCGCCCCCCCCCGGATTACCGGCCGAACAGACCCTTCAACGCCTTGTTGATCGCCTTGTCGGCCGGCTGCTCGGCGGGCTTCGGCTCTTCCTGCTGCGTGGTCGTGTCGCTGCTCTGCTGACCCTCCTGTGGCGCCGGCGCGGGCTGCGTCTTGCCGCCCTTCAGCAGATTCTGCAGCGGTGCGAGCGGCTGGCCGGAGCCTGAGCCGTCGGACTTGCCGCCCGGCAACGCCTTCAGCACGTCGCCGACGCCGCCGGAACCCGTCTTGCCGCCTGGCAGCACGCCCTTGAGCGCGTCGCCGACGCCGCCCTTGCCGACGTCGCCGAGACTGCCGAGGTTCACACCGAGCCCCTTCGCCTTGCCGAGCAGTTCGTCGGGCAACGCCTTCAGCCGCGACGGGTCCGTCGCCGCCAGCTGCAGGACGGACTTCCAATCGATGTCGAAGGTCGGGTTGTCGTAGGTGCCGCCGATGTGGATCGGGATCGGGAGGCCGGCAAGGCCGGAATCGCCGCCCTGGCCCTTCAACGTGTCAACCAGCTTCGCGTCGATATTGTAGTCGATCGTCTGGCCCGGCAGGTTCGAGGTGCCCTTGCCGCCTAGGCGGAGCAAGGGCGCCAGCATCTTGAAGTCCAGATTGGCGAACTTGCCGTTCTTGATGTCGAACGTGCCGCCGAGCTCCGCGAAGTCGGTCTTCTGCTCGCCGCCGCTATTGAAGCCGAGCGTGCCGACGCTGCGCAGCACGGACGCCAGATTGACGCCGTGGATGGCCCCGTCGAAGAAGCGCATCTCGCCGTCGCCCGTAAGACTGGAGACGATCGCTTGCTCGGAGGCGCCCGCGGCCTGGCCCTTCATGCGGAATTCGGTGACGCCGCTCAGGAAGCCGACGTCTGCGAACGCCTTCAACAGGGGCCGCGCCTGGGTTTTCGAGACGTTGACGTCGTACTTAATCGTCGGCGTTTTCGCCGCGCCGTTGATCGTGGCGACGCCGTTGACCGAGCCCTCCGCCATCTGAAGGTCCTTGATCGTCGTCGTCATGACGCCGTTCTCGATGACCGAGGTGAGCTGGCCGCTCGCGATGTTGAGCCCGCGATACTGAACGTTCTTCAGGTTCGTGACGACACGGCCGTCGGCGGCGGAGAGCGCGCTGAAGTCGATCGGCTCCGTGCTCCACTTCTGGCCGCCCTTCTTGGCGCCGCCCTTGGCCGGGGCGGCCTTGCCGCCGCCCTTCGGCGCCGGAAGATAGGCGTCCAGGTTGGCCTGGTTGACGTCGATGTTCGCCTTGATGATAGGCTTCGAGCCGCCCGAATTGACGCTGCCGTTGGCGGTCGCCTGTAGCGCCTTGCCCTTGATGTCGGCCTGCTTCAGCTCGATCACCGGGCCGTTCGCCGCCATGGTCGCCGCGAGCGTCAGCGGCCCGGGGTCCGGCTGGTCCTTGGGCAGGGGCTGGCCGAGCCATGCGAGGAGCTTGCCGACGGATGCGATGTCGGCGTTCAGCTTGCCGTCGAGCCCCATCGCCGGGCGTTGCTGCACCGCGCCGTCATAGCTCGCCTTGATCGGCTGGGAATCGAGGTTGATCTTGGCCGCGAAGCGCTCGCCGCCGGCGATCTTGCCGATCGGGTCGACGACGGCGCTGAACGTCACGGCTTCGCCTTCGAAGGTCGCATTGCCGTTGACGCTCGCCTGCTTGTCGAGGCCCGGGATCGACGCCGTCAATTTGGCGCTCGGGATGTTGCGCGGCGGTTGGCCGGCCAGCACCAGGTTGGATGCCTCCGCCGTCACGTCCGCCACGGTTCCAGCCGCCAGCGCGCGCGGCGAGGCGCCGCGGCCATTGGCCTTGAGGACCACGGTCGCCGTGCCCTTGGCGGCGGGCTCGCCGCCGCCGGCGCGGAGCAGCGGCTCCAGCGCCAGGCTCTTCGCCGTCATGTCGAGGCTGTAGGCCGGCGTCGACCCGCTGCCGTCGAGCGTCGCGTTGCCGGCGCCGAGCCGCCATAGATCGCGAGCTCCTGGATCGCCGGCTTGCGCACGCCGCCCGCCACGTCGACCGCGACGACGGCCTTGCCGATCTCGTGGCCCTGGGCCTTCAGGCCGTCGAGCGCGATGTCGACATCGGCTTCCAAGGTCTTCAGTGCAGAGAGGTCGATCGGATCGTTCGGCAGGCCCGCGAGGAGGCCGCCGCCGCCGCTCTGCGCCGCCGGCTTGGCGGCCGGCTTCTGGGCTGGCGCGGACTTCGGCAGGTAGCGGTCGAGGTCGATCTTGCCGGCGCTCGCCTTCAGCACGAGCTTGGTGACGTCGCCGTCCTTCTTCCAGCTGCCGTTCGCCGTGGCGCGGAGGCCGTCGCCCTCGATGACGGCTTCCTGGAT
>DAINCG010000157.1:0-4494 GCA_036732525.1 Pseudomonadota bacterium
GATCCGATAGAAATTGTCCGCCGCCCAGTCGCTGTCGCCGTGGCCGCGCTGGTCGAGCGCCACCGCCCGCCAGCCGCGCCTGGCGAAGGCTTCGGCCGCCCCGCCCCAGGCATGCCGCGTCTGCCCGCCGCCATGGAGGAAGAGGACGACGCGGCCGTCAGCCGGCCCATAGGCGTCGCCGCGGAGCGTGACCCCGTCGGCCATGCGGTATTCGACAGGACTGGACGTCATGCGAGCGCCTCCGGCAATGGCACGTCGAGCTTTTCGGCGATCGGCGCGAGCGACGGCAGGATCGTCGGATGCAGCGCGACGCCGTCCGCCAGCGCGGCCCGGCGCCGGGCGAGCGCGCCGTCGCCCGGCATGCGTGCGCCGTCCGTGCCCGGAATGGCGCGGGCGGCGCGGCAGGCGCGGGCAAGAAAGCCCGTCTCCCGCTCGAAGGCCGCCCGGCCGCCGAAGGCTTCCGGGTCGAAGCACTGCACGAAGACGGAGGCGCCCCACTGGGTCGGCGCGTCCGCCCGCCCGAAGCCGCCGAGCCCGGAGGTCAGCGCCTCCGCCATCAGGCCCAGACCGAAACCCTTGTGACCCCGGTCCATGCCGCCGAGCGGCAGGAAGGCGCCCGGCGGGTCGGCGAAAAGGGATTCCGGATCGTCCGTCGCCTGGCCGTCCGCGCCGATCAGCCACGGACCGGGCAGCCGCCCGCCCGCCTGCTTCTGCCGCATGGCGAGGCCCATGGTCGTCGCGGACGCGGAGATGTCGATCAGGACGGGATCGGCGTCGGTCGGGTAGCCAAAAGCGATCGGGTTTGGCGTGAACAGCGCCTCCGTCGCGCCGAAGGGGGCGACCGCCTTCACCGACGGGTCGGAGGAGACCAGCATCACGGCGAGCCCCTGGTCCGTCGCGACCGGCAGAAAGGCCGCGAGACAGGCGATGTGGTGCGACCGGCGGATCGAGATCGCAGCCAGGCCGTGCGCCTTGGCGCGCCGGGCCGCCTCGTCGACCGCCTTCCAGGCGAGCCAGACGCCGGAGCGATAGCCGCCGTCCCAGACGGCCGCCACCGTCCGGTCGGAGACGACCTCGACGTCGCCGGTCGCCGGCATGCGACCCGCGATCAGGTCGTTCAGGTAGCCGGGCGCCTGGCCGAGGCCATGGGTGTCGTGGCCCATCAGGTCGGCCTCGACCAGATAGCGGGCGACGATGCGGGCGCGATCGGGCGGCATGCCGGCGGCGGCGAAGAGATTTGCGCCGAAGTCCTCGAGCGCTGCGGGAACGTAGCGGGGATAGGGCATGCCGGTCTCGGTCCGTCTGGCTGAAGGGACGTCGGACCGCCCGTTATGCCGCGCTTTCGGCGCGCCGCATAGGTTTGACGTCCGGGATTCCGCCCCGGATCATGCTGCCGGAACTGCCACGGGGACGGACCATATGCGTCAGATCAGGATCGGTTTTGTCGGCGACAGCATCACCCACGGCACGGGCGACGCCTCGTTGCTCGGCTGGACCTTGCGGCTCGGGCGGATGGCGCAGCCGAGGGGGGTCGACGCCGTCGTCTACAATCTGGGCGTTCGGGCCGACACGTCCGAACTCGCCGGGGCGCGCTGGGAGGCGGAGGCGGCCGCCCGCCTTTCGCCCGCCTTCCCGACGGCGACGCTCTTCGCGCTCGGCATCAACGACACGGCCGTCGACAACATGGCGGCCACGGCCGGCAACCGCGTGCCGCTCGACAGGTCGCTGAAGCTGATGTCGGACATGCTGACGCGGGCGCGGGAGCGGTTCGGCAAGACCGGCTGGGTCGGCCCGACGCCGGTGATCGAGGCGATGATGCCGGTGGCGCCGGTCCCGGCCCTCTCCTTCAGTTTCGACAACGCGACGATCGCCGCCTACAACGCCGCCTACGCAAAGCTGGCCGGCGAGATCGGCGTCCCCTACCTCGACCTCTTCGCGGCCCTCATGGACGACGCGGCCTTCGCCGAGAGCCTCCGCGCCTCCGACGGCCTGCACCCGGACGCGTCGGGCTACGAGATCATGGCGGCCGCCATCGACGCGTGGAGCGGTTGGCAGGACATCATCGCCCCCTGACCGCCGTCAGACAGCTTGATCGGAGCGGCGGGCGCCGGCAGGATGCCGGCCCCGAATTGCCGGAGCGAGCGCCCGATGGCCGACGCCATACCTTTCAACCGCGAATTCGACGCAGCACCGGGCGAGGTCGTCCGGCTGACGCCGAACCTCCGCCGGGTAACGTCGCCCAACCCGTCGATGTTCACCTTCAAGGGCACGAACACCTACATCGTCGGCAACGGAAAGGTCGCGGTCGTCGATCCGGGGCCCGTTTCGGCGGAGCACGCCGCCGCCATTCTGAAGGCGGTGGAAGGCGAGACGGTGACGCACATCGTCGTGACCCACACCCACAACGACCATTCGCCGGGCGTGCCCGCGATCAAGGCCGCAACCGGCGCGCCGACATACGGCTTCGGCCCGCACGGCGTCGGCGCGCGCCGGGACTGGCCGTTCGATTCGCCGGAAGGCGGCGACCGCGGCTTTCAGCCGGATCATCTCGTCCCCGACGGCGGCCTGATCGCAGGCGACGGCTGGACGCTGGAGGCGATCCACACCCCCGGCCACATCTCCAACCATCTCTGCCTCGCGTTGAAGGAGGACAATGTCCTGCTCTCGGGCGACCACGTGATGGGCTGGTCGACGTCCATCGTCTCGCCGCCGGACGGCGACATGACCCACTACATGGCGAGCCTGAAGAAGCTGCTCGACCGTTCGGAGACGACCTACTATCCGGGCCACGGCGGCCCCATCGCGGACCCGAAGCCCTTCGTCCAGGCGTTCATCCGCCACCGCGAGGCGCGGGAAGACCAGATCCGCGCCTGCCTCGCCGACGGCGCCAAGTCGATCCCGGCCATGGTCGAAGTGATGTACGCCGACGTCGACCGGAACCTGCACCGCGCGGCCGCCCGCTCCGTCCTCTCCCACCTGCTCGCCATGTGGGAACGGGGCGAAGTCGCCTGCCCGGACGACCCCCCGGGCCCCGAATCGACTTACCGGCTCGCCTGAGCCCCACATCCAAATCCCAAGAGAAGAGGTTCGCCATGAGCGAAGACAGCATCCTTTACGAGAAGGACGGCCGCGTCGTCACCTGGACGATCAACAAGCCGGAGATCCGCAATTCCGTCTCCGCGCCCGACGTCGTCGAGCGCTTCGAAGAGGTCGCCGACATGGTCGCGAAGGACCATGAGGTCTCCTGCGTGATCCTGACCGGCGCCGGCACCGCCTTCTCCTCCGGCGGCGACGTCAAGGAGATGGCGAAGCGCGCGCCCCGCATGCAGGCCTTCCCCGCCGGCACCCGGCACTGGTACCGGGAGGGCATCCAGCGGATTCCCTTGGCGCTCGACAAGATCGAGGTGCCGCTGATCGCCGCCGTCAACGGCCACGCCATCGGCGCGGGCTGCGACCTCGCCATGATGTGCGACATCCGCGTCGCTGCGGACTCGGCCCAGTTCGGCGAGGTCTTCGTCAATCTCGGCATCATTCCGGGCGACGGCGGCTCCTGGTACCTGCCGCGCATCGTCGGCCGCTCGAAAGCCTTCGAGATGACCTTCACCGGCGACGTCATCGACGCGGCGGAGGCGAAGGCGATCGGCCTTGTCAGCCATGTCGTGCCGATGGACGAGTTGATGCCGACGGCGCGCAAGATCGCCGAGAAGATCGCACGCAAGCCGCCGGAAGCGCTGCGCATGACCAAGCGCCTGTTGAAGGAAAGCGAATTCCAGCGCCTCGACACAGCGCTCGAAATGGCGGCCGGCATGCAGGCGATCGCCCAGGCGACCAAGGACCACGCCGAAGCGGCCACCGCCTTCGCCGAAAAGCGCCGGCCCAACTTCACGGGCGAATAAGGAGCGAACCCGCGAATGCCCAGCTTCCGCGCGATCGACGACCTCGATGTCCTCGGCAAGACCGTCCTGGTCCGGGTCGACTTCAACGTGCCCGTCAAGGACGGCCGCGTCACGGATGCGACCCGGATCGAACGATCCCTCGTCACCATCCGCGACCTGATCGCCCGCGGCGCCCGCGTCGTCTGCCTGTCGCATTTCGGCCGGCCGAAGGGGAAGCGGGTCCCGGAGATGTCGCTCAAGCCGATCGCGGCGGCGCTCGAGGCGGCGCTCGGCAAGCTGGTCGCTTTCGCCGACGACTGCCTCGTCGAAGATCAGGAGTGCCTCGTGGTGGTCGGCGAGGCGGCGGAGGCCGTCGTCAGCGGCCTGCCGGAGGACGGCGTCGCGCTCATGGAGAACCTGCGCTTCCACGCCGGCGAAGAGGCGAACGACGCCGGCTTCGCACGCCAGTTGGCGCGGCTCGGCCAAGTCTACGTGAACGACGCCTTCTCCGCCGCGCACCGGGCGCACGCCTCGACGGAGGGCCTCGCGCGCCTGCTGCCGGCGGCGGCCGGGCGGCTGATGCAGGCGGAGCTATTGGCGCTTGGCGCCGCGCTGGAGA
>DAINCG010000157.1:4504-8841 GCA_036732525.1 Pseudomonadota bacterium
CGGCGGCGCTGGTCGGCGGGGCGAAGGTCTCCTCCAAAATCGCGATCCTGGAGGCGCTCGTCGAAAAGGTCGACGCGCTGATCGTCGGCGGCGGCATGGCGAACACCTTCCTCTTGGCGCTCGGCCACGACATGGGCAAGAGCCTGGTCGAGGCCGACATGGTGGAGACCGCCCGCAAGATCATGGCGAACGCGGACGCCACGGGGTGCAAGATCGTGCTGCCGACGGATGCGGTCGTCGCCGCCGAGTTCAAGCCCAATCCCGAAACGGCCGTCGTCCCGGTGACGGCGGTGCCGACGGCGCAGATGATGCTGGACGTCGGCCCGGCGAGCGCGGAAGCGCTGGAACGCCTGCTGGAAGACTACAAGACCATCGTCTGGAACGGCCCGCTCGGCGCGTTCGAGACGCCGCCCTTCGACGATGCGACCAATCGGGTCGCGAGGAAGGCGGCGGCTCTCGCGAAGTCGGGCGCGCTGCTCGCGGTCGCGGGGGGCGGCGATACAGTGGCGGCGCTCGCTCATGCCGGCGTCGTCGACGACTTCACCTACGTCTCGACGGCGGGCGGCGCCTTCCTGGAATGGCTGGAGGGCCGGACCCTGCCCGGCGTCGCGGCGCTGGAAGCGGCAGCGTCATGAACGACGGCGCCGCGCGTTAAGGGAGCGTCAGTCTGAACGTTGTCTAATGCCGGCGGCCCTGTAAGCGACGCAGGGTCGGCTGGAGCGGAGACATGTTCGGGACGCGTCCGAACCAGATCAAGACGCCGGGGACCGGCGAACGGCACGCGCCGTTCGCCGGGCGCAGCGCGTCGTGAACGGCGCAGCAAGCGCAGCGCCGGCGCGGAGCCGCGTGTTTCGAATCTGGGAAATCGCGCTGCTGGCCCTGGCGATCCTCGCATCCAGCGCCATCTGCGCGATCTATGCAGTGCGCCTCGACCTGGACAAGGCCCAGGAGGCGTTTCAGCAGCAGGTCGCCGCGGCGGAAGTCGAAGCGACCCACCGGCTTTCGAGCATCGAAGCGACGATGACCGCGCTCGCAGCGCTCAGCCGCGGCTCGGACGCAGCGGTGGAGATGCGCCGCGATGTCGTCGCACGGGAACTGCTCAACGCCTACGACTACATCCGCTTCATCGGCTTCGCGCCGATCGTCTGGGAGTCGGACCGGACGGCGTTCGAGCAGCGGCTTGCCGCGCACAACATTCGCGAATGGGACGGCCGCGGCGCGATGCGGCCCGCGACGCCGCGGACAGTTGCGCTGCCGATCGACCAGATCGCCCCTTCGGAAGGGGAGAACAGCGCCTATCTTGGCTTCGACATTCTCTCCGACCTCCGCATGGCCGCCGCCGTCCAGCGTTCGGCCGCGACCGGCGACAGCGTCGCGACCGACGTCATCGACCTTTCGGACGGCCTGGGCTTCTTTGCGCTGAAGGCCGTGCAGGACGACATTTTCGCTGAAGACATCGCCGACGCGGGCATCCCGCCGGTGCGCGGCGCGGTGGCGCTCTATCTCGACGGCGCCGAGCTCTTCGGGCGTATGCCGCTGCCGTTCGACTGGACGTCGATCGCGATCACCGGCGGCAATGTCGATTCCGCGCCGCCGCTCTATCTGTCGCGCAGCGATCGCCCGCGCGACCTGGCCAGCCGCCTGCCTTTGTTCAGCCAAGCCGTGGAAATGCGCGCGCTTGGCCGGACCTTTCGCATCGACTTCATGTCACGGCCGCGGCTGGCTGAATTCCGGCTCTGGATGATCGTCCTGTTCGCGCTGATGCCGGCGGCGGCCGGCGGCGCAATCGTCCTGGCGCTGGCGCATCGTCGGTCGGCCCGCCGGCAGGCCGCCCGCGACCAGGGTAGGCTCGCGGACAGCGAACGCCGCTTCCGCGATTTCGCCGACGCGTCCGCCGACTGGTTCTGGGAGATGGGGCCCGATCTTCGGTTCACCTATTTCTCGCCGCAGCTGCGGCAGATCATCGGCGTGGCCCTCGCCGCCCTGATCGGAAAAACGCGCAAAGAGCTGAATGTCCGCGGGGTCGATCCGGAAGTCTGGCGGCAGCACCTTGAGGATCTGGACGATCACCGCCCGATCCGGGATTTTGTCTACTCGATCGTCACGCGCGACGACCGGTCGGTCTGGCTGTCGGTCAACGGCAAGCCGGTGTTTGACGACGCGGGCGGATTTCTCGGTTATCGCGGCGTCGGCCGCGACGTCACCGCACAGATCATGCGCGCGCAGGAACTGGCCCAGGCGAAGCAGGACGCGGAGGCCGCCAACCGGGCGAAGTCCGAATTCCTGGCCGGCATGAGTCACGAGCTGCGCACCCCGCTGAACGCGGTCATCGGGTTCTCGCAGATCCTGAAGTCCGACCTTGCCGGTCCTGGACATCCGCCCGAACACGAGGAGTTCGCCCGCCACATTCACGAGGCCGGCGACCACCTGTTGAGCCTGATCAACGATCTGCTCGACCTGTCGAAGATCGAGTCCGGCAAGGACGAACTGAACGACGCCGTCTTCGAAGTCGAGCCGCTGCTTGAGGCGGCGCTGACGATGGTGCGCGCACGCGCGGACGGCAAGGGCGTTCGCTTGACCCTCGAGGCGGCGCCGGACCTCGCGCGGATTCGGGCCGATCGGCGGAAGATGGTGCAGATTCTGGTCAACCTGCTCTCCAACGCCGTCAAGTTCACCGAAGGCGGGGGATCGGTCACGCTGCGCTCGGCGCGCGCGGGGGACGGCGGCGCCCTGTTCCAGGTCCAGGACACCGGCATCGGCATCGCGCCCGAAGACATCCCGAAGGCGCTCGAGCGCTTTCGGCAGATCGACAACGCGCTCAACCGCACCTATGCCGGCACCGGTCTCGGCCTGCCGCTGACCGAACAGCTCGCGAAGCAGCACGGCGGCGCGATCGAGATCGAGAGCGAACTCGGCGTCGGCACGGCGATCACCGTGTACCTGCCGGCGGACCGCGTCGTGCGCGACGCAGGCCCGGGCCTCAGCGCGCGGGTCGCCTGATCGCCTGCCAGATCCGCTCCGGCGTCGCGGCCCCCGTCCAAGGCTGGACGCCGCCAGCGTCCAGCGCATCGAGGATCGCGAGCGTGACGGCGGGATAGCCCGCAATCGCCCCGGCTTCGCCCGCGCCCTTCACGCCGAGCGGATTGGTCGTGCAGCGGGTCGGCCTGAAGCTCGCGGCGAAGCTCGGCAGGTCGTCCGCGCGGGGCAGCGCGTAGTCCATGAAGGACCCCGTCAGCGGCTGGCCGGTTTCGGGATCGAACACCGCTTCCTCCAATAGCGCCTGGCCGACGCCCTGCGCGATGGCGCCATGGACCTGGCCGAACGCGATCGGCGGATTGACGACGACGCCATAGTCGTCGACCGCCGTGTAGGCGAGCAGGGTCACGACGCCGGTTTCCGGATCGACCGCGACCTCCGCGATATGGACGCCGTTCGGGTAGGTCATCGCGTCCCGCGTCCACGCATGGTACGTGTCGAGCGGCGCACCGCGTCGATGCGCTTCCGCCGCGACGGCCAGGATGTCGACCGACCGGTTCGATCCGGCCGCCCGGAAGCGCCCGTCCTCAAATGTCACGTCGGTCTCGGCCGCGTCGAGCATCGCCGCCGCGACCGCCTTGCCCTTGGCGACGATTTCGTCCGCCGCGCGGAAGATCGCGGTGCCGCCCATGTAGGTCGCGCGGGAGCTGCCGTGCCCGCCGCCGAACGGAATGGCGTCGGTGTCGCCCTGGACCAGCCGGATCAGGCCGTTTGGCACGCCCAACTTCTCCGCCAACAACTGCGGGAACGTGGTTTCGTGGCTTTGCCCGATCGTCTGCGTGCCGGTCACGAGGTCGACGCCGCCGTCGTCGCGGAAGCGGATCTCGACGTTTTCGTCGGGCGAGCCGCCGGTCGCCTTCACATGGCACGCGACGCCGAGGCCGAGCCGGCCGGCCGCGGCCGCCCGCCGCGCCGGGATGTAGGCGGCGAGCACGGCGGAGCCCACCGCCATCGCGCTGGCGATCGCGTAGTGCCAGATGCTCCACTTCAGGACGAAGCCCTTGGTCTCGACCATCGCCTTGATGTCGAACTGGACCGAGGCGAGCAGGTGGGTCAGACCGAAGCCCAGCGCGCAGCCGAAGGCGCTGCCGATCAGGCCGACCGCCAGCCCCTCGAACAGGAAGATGCGGCGGATGTCGCCCGCCTCGAAGCCGATCGACTTGAGGATGGCGATGTCGCGGGTCTTCTCGAAGATCACCGTGGAGATGATGTTGAAGATGCCGAAGCAGGCGACGATCAGGATCGCCCCGGTGGTCGAGTACATCACCGCGTTCTGGATCACGAACACGCCGAAGCCGCCG
>DAINCG010000157.1:8901-9953 GCA_036732525.1 Pseudomonadota bacterium
GCGGCTTTCGATCTGGCGGGCGATTGCATGGGCCTTGTTCAGGTCGGCGGTCTTGATCCGGATGCGGTTGGCCACGTTGATCCGCTGCTGGAGGATCTGGGACTTCTTGAGCAGCAGGTAGGCCTGGGTATCGTCGATCTGGACGATACCGGCTTGGATCAGGCCGACGATCTTCATGCGCAGGATCACCCCCTTGGGCGAGACGGCGGTGACGATCGAGTGCATCTTGGCGCCCAGCTTCCGCGCCACGCCGGCGCCGACGATGATGCCGTTGTTGGTGGTCTTGAGCGCGTCGAGCGAACCCTGCTTGATGTCCTTTTCGATCTTGGTGACCTTGCGTTCCTTGTCCGGCTCGATGCCGATCGCGGAGACCGAGACTTCCTTGCCGCCGTAGCGCAGGAAGAGCTGGCCCTCCAATGTCGGCGAGGCCGCCGCCACCCCCGGCCACTCCTGCAGCACCTTGACGATCTGGCCCGCACGCTTGATGCCGCGGATCTCGTCGCGCGGCTTGACGCCGTGCAGCTTGATCGCGCCGCCGGCATGGGCGATCTCGGCGGGCTGCTTCGGCGGCGTGCGGAACTCGTCCTTGATGACGATGTAGGGGGTGTTGTCGACGATCTTGTTGACGAAGTCCTGCTGGAAGCCCTGCATCATCGCCGACATGGCGACGAAGAAGCCGACCCCCATCGCCACGCCCAGGACCGAGACCAGGGTCTGCCGCTTGCGCGCGGCAAGGTGGGTCAGCGCGATGTCGAGCGACAGCGCCACGGCTCAGCCCCCATTGGGCGATGCGGTCGGCGACGCCGTGGCCGGGGTCTTCTCGCGCCGCACCCGCACCCGGTCGCCGTCCTCCAGGCCCGAGGGCGGGTTGACGATCACCCGGTCGTCCGGGCCGATGCCCTTGCGGATCTCGATCCGGTTGGCGCCGACGATGCCGGTCTCGACCGCCCGGCGCCGGGCGCGGCGGTCCTGGACCAGCCAGACCCTGCCGTCGTTCACCGCGGTGAAGGGCAGCAGCAGTCCGAAAGCCAAAACCCAGCGCCAGAAGGCCA
>DAINCG010000158.1:0-5804 GCA_036732525.1 Pseudomonadota bacterium
TTCGCCGCGCTTCTCCGCATCGGCGCGCATGGCGGCCAGGTCCTCTGCCGTGGCGTAGCATCGGTAGGCGTGGCCGGCCGCGACCATCGCTTCCGCCACCTCGACATGCCGGGCGGCGCGGGCGAATTGGTAGACCGGCTCGCCATCCCAATCGAGCTCCAGCCATTTCAGCCCGTCGAGGATGGCGTCGATCGCGGGTTGTGTGGAACGCTTGCGGTCAGTGTCTTCGATACGCAGTTTGAACGCGCCGCCGTGGCGGCGTGCGAAAAGCCAGTTGAAGAGCGCTGTCCTGGCGCCGCCGATATGCAGGAAACCGGTCGGCGAGGGCGCAAAGCGGGTGACGACGGACATGAAGCTTGGCTCCGGCAGGACGGGCGGCGGGGCGGGATGGTGATCGGAACGGCCGTATAACGCGCGCCGGGCGATGAAGGTCAAGAGGCGCATGGCGGGTTGGGCGGCTTGGAACTGGACGGAGCGGGCGTTTTCGGGACGCCGGCCGGCCATGCTCGCCGCGCCGTCGTTTGCCGCCGGCGCCGGCGCCTACCTCTCGGTCTCGGCCGAGCCGCCCGGCTGGATGGTCTTCGCGGCGACAGGCGTGGTCGTGCTTGGCGCGGTCGTCCTTTGGCGGACGCCCGCTTTGCGCTGGCCGGCCGTCTGGGCGGCGGCCTTCGCGATCGGCTTCGCCTGGGCGCTGCTCCGGGCCGATTGGGCCAATGCGCCGCGGCTCGATCGCGAAGGCGCCGGCGAACTCAGCGGCGTGGTCGTCTGGCTGCAGGCGGACCCCGATCGGCCGCGGCTGACGCTGAGGCCCGCCACGTTCGAGCGGCGCGGGCGGCGCGTGACGTTCGTCGAAGCGAGGGTCCGATTTCTCAAGGGCGAGCGTCCCGCGGTCGGCGATCATGTCCGTGTCCTCGCGGTCATGCGGCCGCCGCCGCCGCCCGTGGCCCCCGACGGCTATGACTTTCAACGGACCGCCTATTTCGACGGCGTCGGCGCCGTCGGCTTCGCGATCGGGGAGATGTCCGCCGAACCGGGCCGCGGCGCCGGCGACCTCTTCGCCGGCGCCCGGACGGCGTTTCGCGACGCGATCTACCGGGCGTTGCCGGACCGTCCGCAAACCGCCGGCGTCATCGCGGCGCTGACGGTCGGCGACCGGTCGGGCGTCGCGCCCGCGGACGACGCGGCGCTTCGGGCGTCCGGGCTGGCGCACCTGCTCGCCATTTCCGGCCTGCACCTGGGTCTCGCCGCAAGCGCGGTCTACCTGCTCCTTCGGGCGCTGCTGGCGCTGCCGCACGGCCTCGCCTTGCGCTTTCCCGTGCACAAGTTCGCGGCGGTCGCGGCCATACTGGCCGCGGCCGTCTATCTCGGCCTCTCAGGCGCCGCGCCGCCGGCGCAGCGCGCCTTCGTCATGGTCGTCGCCGGCATGATCGCCGTTCTGACCGATCGACTGCGCTCCTGCCTCTGGTTCGTCGCCTGGGGCGCCATCGTCGTCGTGCTGATCGCGCCCGACGTCGTCGCGGGCCCGAGCTTCCAGCTTTCCTTCGCGGCCGCGACGGCGATCGTCGCAGGCTACGAAGCCTGGGCCAACCGGCGGCGCGGCGCCGACGAGCCCGCGCTCGCCGGATTCGGTCGGCTCAGGCCGGTCGCGGCCTATGTCGCCGGACTTCTCGCTGCGTCGCTGATCGCGACCGCCGCGACAACGCCGCTGGCGCTGGCGCATTTCCAGCAGGCGCCGCTCTACGGCGTCGTCGCCAACCTGGCGGCGATGCCGGTCATGGCGTTCGTCGTCATGCCGTTCGCCGTGCTGTCCGCGCTGCTGGCGCCGGTCGGGCTGATGGCTTGGCCGCTCTGGGTCGTCGCCTGGGGCGTCGAGGCGATCATCGCGACGGCGCATCTGACGGCGGGCTGGCCCGGCGGCGTGATCCGCGTCGCCCACGCGGGCGACTGGCCGGTGGCGATGTTCTTCCTAGGCCTCGTCCTGATCACCGCATTGCGCGGCCGCTTTCGTCTCGCGGGCGTTCCGTTCTGCCTTGCGGCGGCGGCGGGACTGGCGCTCGCCGCGCCGCCAGATCTCCTGGTCGACGGCGACGGCCGTCTCGCCGCCGTCGTGCGCGGCGACGCGCTCTATGTCACGACGACCCGCGCCGGCGCCTTCGAGCAGGAGGCCTGGCGGCGTTATGCCGGCGTCAGCGAAATCCGACCGCTTGCAGAAGCGCCGAACGAATGGGCGGTCTGCGACGATCGGGGCTGCGTCGTCCGGCTGCGAGGTTGGAAAGCGGCGGTGTCGATGGCGCCGGCGGGCCTCGGCGACGACTGCCGCAACGCCGGCATCGTCATCGCCCTGCACGCCGCGCGCCTGCGCCGGGAGCGCGGCTGCGCCGAAGGGTCGCCAGGCGTCGATGCGACGGATCTTTCGCGGGACGGCGCCCACGCCGTCTGGCTGAAGACGGATGGCGCACGCATCGAAACGGTGCGCGGAGCCCAGGGCGCGCGCCCGTGGTCGGGCTGGAGAGACGACGCTCAGTAGCGCCGGATCAGGCCGACGAGCCGCCCCTGGACGTTGATGTTGGCGGGCGTGTGCTCCTGGGGCGGGTAGTCGGGGTTCGACGCCCTGAGGATGATGCGATTCGGCTGCCGCTCGATATGCTTCAGCGTCGCTTCCTCGTCGCGCACCAGGGCGACGACGATATCGTTGTTCCGGTAGTCCGCGCCTTCTTCGATGATGACGACGTCTCCGTCCATGATGCCGTCGCCGATCATCGAATCGCCCGCGACTTCGAGCGCGTAGTGGTCGCCCCGTCCCAGCAGATCGAAGGGCACGTCGATGAAGGCGTGCTGGTCGTTGATCGCCTCGATGGGCACGCCGGCCGCGATTCGGCCGTGGAGGCGGAGCTGCTTCGCACGACCGTTCTCGTTGGCGGGGACGGCCGCGAGCGGCTTGGCGCGTTGCGCCGGCGTCTTCCGCGGTTCGCCGCCGCGGTCGAAGGCGGCGTCTTCGGGCAGCCGCATGACTTCGAGCGCACGCGCCTTATGGGCAAGCCGGCGGATGAAGCCGCGTTCCTCAAGCCCGGAGACGAGTCGATGCACGCCGGACTTGGATTTCAGGTCGAGCGCGTCCTTCATTTCGTCGAACGACGGCGAAACGCCAGTCTCGGCGATGCGTCGATTGATAAAGACCAGAAGTTCGTGCTGCTTGCGGGTCAACATGCGGTCTGCTCCTCAAACCCTGTTCCGGCGCGGGCGAAAACGAATCGGCCGACGCAAGATCGATTCGAGGAGTGTTCTATTTTAGTTCGGAGAAAACGTCAACCATGTTCCAGTAATGGTCCAGTCGCGTCCGAATGCGCGCCGTTCGTTCTTACAGAGAGTCGAGCAGCAATACCGGAACAGGGACCCCCGCATCTGTGGCCGGCGCGTGCGGCGGGCGGACGATCAGGCAATCGGAGGCGGCGAAGACCGACATCATCGAGCTGTCCTGGACGAAGAACGGCGTCGCCTGCAGTTCGCCGTCGGCCGATCGCGACAGCTTGGCGCGAAGATAGTCCTCGCGCCGATCGTTCGCCTTGAGCGGCGTCATCGCGATGGCGGTCGTCATCGGCGGATCGACTTCCGCCACGCCCTGCATGCGTTTGATCAGCGGCGCCAAGAACAGCGTCGCGCAGACCATCGTCGACACGGGGTTGCCGGGCAGGCCGAGCACAAGCTGGGGGCCGAGCTTGCCGAACATCAAGGGCTTGCCGGGCCGCATGGCGATTCGCCAGAAGTCGACTTCGAGGCCAGCCTTGCCGAGAACGTCCTGAACGAGGTCGTGATCGCCGACCGAGGCGCCGCCGAGCGTCACCAGAATGTCCGCGCCGCGGGCCGCGTCCGCCGCCGCGAGCAGGGCGGCCTCGTTGTCGCGCGCCACCTCCAGCATGACCGGGTCCGCGCCGAGCTCGGTCGCCATGCCGGCGACGGCGAGGCCGCTGGAGCCGATGATCTGGCCTGGGCCCAGCGTATCGCCCGGCATTCGGATCTCGTCGCCGGTCGCCAGGATCGCGATGCGCGGCCGGCGCGCGACCGTGGCCCAGACGACGTTCATCCCGGCCGCCAGCGCCAGATTGCGCGGCGTCATGCGGCTGCCGCTCGGGATCATCGTCTCGTCGGCGACGAAGTCGAGGCCGGCGCGCCGGATGTGCCGGCCGAGCGTCGCGGCTTCGGAGAAGACGACCGTGTCGTCCGTCCGTTCCGCATCCTCCTGCAGCACGACGGCGTCGGCGCCCTCCGGCGTCTCGCCGCCGGTAAAGATGCGGACGGCCTCGCCCGGGCCGACGCGGCCGGCGAACGGCCGGCCGGCCGGCGCCTCGCCGATGACCCTGAGCTTCGCCCCGGCTTCAGCCACATCCTCCGCACGCACCGCATAGCCGTCCATGGCCGACATGTCGGCGGGCGGCTGCGTACGGCGCGCCAGCACGGGCGCCGCGAGAACGCGGCCCAGCGCCTGGGACACCATGACGACTTCCGGGCGCGGCGCCGGCGCGGTCGCCAGGATGCGTTCGCGCGCTTCGGCGACGGAAATCATCGCGGCGCCTCGAACACGCCCGACTTGCCGCCGGACTTGTGCAGCAGGCGCACGCCCTCGATCCGCATCTCGCGATCGATCGCCTTCGCCATGTCGTAGACGGTCAGTGCGGCGACAGAGACGGCCGTCAACGCTTCCATTTCGACGCCGGTCTTGCCGGTCGTCTTGCACTCCGCCTCGATCTCGACGCCGCTCAGGTCTTCCAGGACCCGGAGGTCGAGATTGACTGCGGTCAGGGGCAGGGGGTGGCAGAGCGGGATCAGGTCCGACGTCCGTTTGGCGCCCATGATGCCGGCGAGGCGCGCGACCGCCAGCACATCGCCCTTGCCGATGGCGCCGTCGCGGATGCGTTCGGCCGTCTCGCGCCGCATCATGACCCGGGCGACGGCGACGGCGCGGCGGTCGGTTTCCGCCTTCCCGCCGACGTCGACCATGCGGGCGCGGCCGGCGGAATCGAAATGGGTGAGATCCTCGGCCATGTTTAACGCTCCGTTCCGATGAGCGCCGCCGCCGCTTCGCGCACGTCCGGCGCCTTCATCAGGCGCTCGCCGACGAGGAAGCCGCGCGCGCCGGCGTCCCAGAGACGCTTCAGGTCGTCATGGGAGCCGATGCCGCTCTCGGAGATCAGCCGCCGATCGGTCGGAGCCGCGCGGGCGAGCTCGATCGTCGTGCCGAGATCGACGCTCAATGTTTTCAGATTGCGGTTATTGACGCCGAGCAGCGGCGATTTCAGGCGAAGCGCCCGGTCGAACTCGGCGCGGTCGTGGGTCTCGATCAGAACGTCCATGCCATAGTCGAACGCGGCGGCCTCAAGGTCGGCGGCCAGAGCGTCGTCGACGGCGGCCAGGATGATCAGGATGCAGTCGGCGCCGATCGCCCGCGCCTCCGCGACCTGGTAGGTATCGACCATGAAGTCCTTGCGCAGCGCCGGCAGGCCGGACGCGGCGCGCGCCACGTCCACATAGGCGTCGTCGCCCTGGAAGTAGGGGGAGTCGGTCAGGACGGACAGGCACGCGGCGCCGCCGTCGCGATAGGCGCGCGCAAGGCTGACCGGGTCGAAGTCGGCCCGGATCAGGCCGGCGCTCGGCGACGCTTTCTTGATCTCCGTGATGACCGGAAAACGGCCGGCGTCGTCCATCGCCTTGAGCGCGGCGCCGAACCCGAGCGGCTTCGGCGCGGTCCGCGCCACGGCCTCGATGTGGGCGAGCGGCGCCGCCTGCTTGCGGGCGGCGACATGCTCGCG
>DAINCG010000158.1:5838-9941 GCA_036732525.1 Pseudomonadota bacterium
AGGACGTCCGCCATCAAAGCTTATCCGGGGGCGGCGCTTCGTTGGTGATCGCGACCAGCTTCTGCAGCGCGCGCTGGGCGTCGCCTGCGTCGATGCTCTTCGCCGCAAGCGCGACGCCGGCCTCCAGGCCTTCGGTCTTGTCCGCGACCACGAACGCGGCGGCGGCGTTATAGAGCACGATATCGCGATAGGGGCCTTTCGCGCCGTCGAGGAGCGCCCTCAGGGCCTTGGCGTTGTCGTCCGGCGATCCGCCCGCGAGGTCGGCCGCCGTCGCGCGGGGGATGCCCGCCGCCTCGGGCGACAGCTCGAACGTCCGAACCTCGCCGAATCGAAGCTCCGCCACCGTCGAAGGGCCGGTCGTCGTCAACTCGTCCATACCGTCCGAACCATGAACGACCCAGGCGCGTTCCGAACCGAGCGCGCCGAGCACGCGGGCCTGTCGCTCGACATAGTCGGCGGCGAAGATGCCCATCAGCTGGCGTGGCGCTTCGGCCGGGTTGGACAGCGGGCCCAGCAGGTTGAAGATCGTCCGCGTCGCGAGTTCCGTCCGCACGCCCGCGACGTGGCGCGTCGCGCCGTGGTGGCGGGGGGCCATGAGAAAGGCGATGTTGGCTTCCCAGAGCGCGCGCTCGACGAGCGACATGTCGGCGTCGATGTTGACGCCGAGCGCGGCCAGCACGTCGGACGACCCCGACTTCGACGAGGCCGCCCGGTTGCCGTGCTTGGCGACCGGAACGCCGGCGCCCGCGACGACGAGCGCGACCGCCGTCGAGATGTTGAGCGTGCCCTTGGCGTCGCCGCCGGTGCCGCAGGTGTCGATCGCGCCGGGCGGCGCCTTGATGCGGAGCGCGCGGGATCGCATGGCGCGGGCCGCCCCGGTCAGCTCCTCCGTCGTTTCGCCGCGCACGCGCATGCCCATCAGTAGCGCGCCCATCTGGGCGGGCGTCGCGTCGCCGGACATCATCACGTTGAAGGCCGCCTCGGCCTCCGCCTCGGTCAGCGTCTCGCCGACGGAGACGGCGGCGAGGAAAGGTTTAAGGTCCATGACGCGTTCCGGTCATGCCGCCTGCACGCGCGGGGCGGGCAGGGGCTTCGGCGTCCGGTTCGGCAAGCGCCCGCCGGTCGCGAGTTTCAGGAAATTGCCGAGCAGGCGGTGACCGTGCTGGGAGGCGATGCTTTCCGGGTGGAACTGCACGCCGTGGATCGGCCGTGCGGCGTGCCGGACGCCCATGATGCAGCCGTCGTCTGTCCGTCCGTTGACGATCAGGCTGTTCGGCACGGACGACGGCTCGATCACCAGCGAGTGGTAGCGGGTCGCCTCGAAGCCGTCCGGCAAACCCTCCAGCAGGCCCGTCCCGTCATGCGTAACGCGGGAGAGCTTGCCGTGCATCGGCAACGGGGCGCGAACGATATCGCCGCCGAAGACCTGTCCAATCACCTGATGCCCGAGACAGACGCCGAAGATCGGCAGATCGTCGGGCGCCTGACGGACCAGCTCCAGACAGATGCCCGCTTCGTTCGGCGTGCAGGGACCGGGCGAGAGGATCACGCCCTCATAGCCGCCGGACAAGGCCGCTTCGACGCTGATTTCGTCATTACGCGAGACTTCGACATCCGCGCCAAGTTCTCCCAGGAAGTGCCTGAGATTATAGACGAAACTATCGTAGTTATCGATCATCAGGAACATGGTTAGATCCTCGGCGCGCGCCGCCGTCGCAGCGGCGCTCGTGCGTTATAGCATCGGCGGAAGCCGGGTTTACAGCGCTCGCGTCAAACCCGCGGCTATAGGGCCTGCGCGGTCTCGGCCGCTCGGATCAGCGCGCGCGCCTTCTGCTGGCTTTCCTGGAACTCCGCCTCCGGATCGCTGTCGGCGACCACGCCGACGCCGGCCTGGACGTAGAGCACGCCGTCCTTCACGACGCCGGTGCGCAGAGCGATGCAGGTGTCCATTGAGCCGTTCGACGCGAAATAGCCGATGCAGCCGGCATAGACGCCGCGTTTTGTCGGCTCGAGCTCGTCGATGATCTCCATCGCACGGACTTTTGGCGCGCCTGAAACGGTCCCAGCCGGGAAGCCCGCGATCAGCGCGCCGACCTCGTCATACTTGCCGTCGAGCTTGCCGACCACCGTCGAGCTGAGATGCATGACGTGGCTGTAGCGTTCGATCTCGAACTGCGCCGTCACCTCGACGCTGCCGATCTCGGAGACCCGTCCGACATCGTTCCGGGCGAGATCGAGCAACATCAGATGCTCGGCGAGTTCCTTCGGATCGTTCGCCAGGTCCTCGGCCAGCGCCAGGTCCTCGGCCGGCGTCGTCCCGCGCCGGCGCGTCCCCGCGAGCGGGCGGATCGTCACCTCGCCGTCACGGGCGCGCACCAGGATTTCCGGGCTGGAGCCGACGACGGCGAAATCGCCATAGTCCAGATAGAACAGGAACGGCGAGGGGTTGAGCCGCCGGAGCGCCCGGTAGAGGTCGAACGGGGGACGGTCGAATGCGACCTCGAAGCGTTGGGCCGGGACGATCTGGAAGGCGTCGCCAGCGTGGATGTATTCCTTCGCCTTGTCGACGGCCGCCTTGAAGGCGTCCTTGGTGAAGTTGGAGCGCACCTCGGCCGGCTCTGCCTCCGCCTTCGGCATGGCGTTCGCCGTCGGGCGTGGCAACGGGCCGTTCAGCCGGGCGATCGTTTCCTCGACTCGCGCCGTCGCGGCGGCATATGCCGCTTCGCCGTCGATTCCGGGGACCGGGCGGGCGGGCGTCACGATGGAAATCGTATCGTCGACGCCGTCGAACACCGCCATCACGGTCGGCCGGACGAACATGCCGTCGGGCAGGCCCAGCATGTCTTCCGGCGTATTCGGCAGCCGTTCCATCAGGCGAACCATATCGTAGCCCATGTAGCCAACGAGGCTCGACGACATCGGCGGCAAGCCGGCAGGCATGTCCGGAATGCGCGTCTCGGCGATCAGCGCACGCAGGGAATCGAGCGCGCCCGAAGATTCGACCGTGAACTTGCCGGTCTGGTCGTCGGCGCTCCGGTTGATCTCCGCCTTGTCGCCCCGGCACCGCCAGATCAGGTCGGGCGCCACGCCGATGAACGAGTAGCGCCCGCGGATCTCGCCGCCTTCGACGCTCTCCAGAATGAAGCTGTTGCGACGACCGTCGGACAGCTTGAGGTAGGCGCTGACCGTCGTTTCGAGGTCGGCCGAAATGCGCGTCCACACGACCTGCGCCGTCCCGGCGGCATAGGCCGTGAGGAACGATTGCTTGTCAGGTGAGATCTGCATGTCGGAACCGTTGCGTTGGTTAGTTGGCCGCTTCGAGCGGCGAGAGAGAGCCGATCGAGGCAGGATGCTCGTTGCGGGCGAGCGTCGAAAGGGCTTCGACCCGGTCGTTGGCGTAGGCGTCGGTCAACTCGGCGATGAACGCCTTTTCCGCTTCGCCTTCGGGATCGAACGTCGGCTTCTCCACCTTGGCGACGAACGCAGCCGTCACCGTGTCGCCGGTCGGCGCCGTGACGACCGCGCCTTCTCGGGCGGAGAAGATGCTGTCGACGAAGGTGACCGGCAGGCCGGACTTCGTCGCCATGTCCTCGCGGCTGCTCGGCGCGAGTTCGCGCACATCGAGACCGGCCTCGGACGCTGCCTGTTTGAACGCGTCGAGCGACGCCGCGTCGGCCAGCGCCTTCACGCGATCTTGCGCGAGTTCGACCCGTTTTTCGGCCTTCCAAGCCTCGGCGGCTTGCGCGCGGACGTCGTCGAACGGCTTCGGCGCGGCCGGATCGATCTTGTCGACGATCAGGGCGACGTAAACGCCGGACCTCAATTCGATCAGGCCGCTCTGATCGCCGGCGCTTCGCTCGAAGACGTTGGCGAGGAAGGCCGGATCGGCCGGCAGCGCGACGGCGAGCGCGCCCGATCGGTCGACGCCGCGGCGGTCGACGCCTTCGAACGCCGACACCGGCAGGCCGGACGCCTTGCTGGCGGCTTCCAGGTCTCCCCCGCTTGCGAGTGCGTCTTCGACGGCGTTCGCCTTGTCGGTCAGGCCTTCGGTCGCCGCCTCGTGCTGCATCTGCCTCTTGAGCGTTTCGCGAACGTCGGAGAGC
>DAINCG010000159.1:0-4146 GCA_036732525.1 Pseudomonadota bacterium
TGGTCCGCCAGCACGCGCCGGGCGACATCCGCGGGATCGGTCGGCCCCGCGGCCAGGATCGCCGCGCGCATCGGATGCGCCTCGCCTGTGGCGGCCAGCCAGGCGGCGTAATAGGGTTCGTCCCAGACAACCGTGTCCCGCCGCGCGGCAAAACTGTACATCAGCGCCGTCGAGACGTTGCGCGGACCGGACCACATGGCGATGATCGTTGGGGCTGCCATCGGCGCAGCCTGCCGATCCTCGCCTGCCGGAGCAAGCGTTCCATTGCCCTATGACGACCAACTCGCCGCCCGCGTCCGCGCGGCCGTCGCCCGACGCACGGAGGCGGTCGAGCGGGAGATGTTGGGCGGGCTAATGTTCTACGTCTCCGGTCGGATGTTGGCCGGAGTCATCAACGATCAGCTCGTGCTGCGCGTCTCGCCCGACGCCGCGGCCGAGGCGCTCGCCCGGAACCGGATCGATCCCGCCGGCGAAATCGAAATGCCCGGCGTCATCAGCGTCTCGCCCGCGGGGCATGAGCGGGACGAGGACTTGGAAGACTGGATAGACCTGGCGATGCGCGACGCATGAACGACGAAATCTTCAAATTCCTGCGCATCGTCGTCTGGGCGTTGCCCGCGGGGATCGCCTACAACAGTTGGGGCGTCAACGTCGCGCTGCTGACCTTTGGCTGCCAGATGTTCTCGGTCGGCCCGCTGACCAAGCTCTATGTGCTCGTCAAGGCGCGGCAGGGGCCGGTCGAGCAGGCGGAAATCCAGCGGGCGTACTTGCTGATCAATATCCTGGCCGGCGTCGCCTATGCCTATTTCGTGCACGCCGTCGTCGGCGGCGAACCTCCGCCGCCGCTGAAGCTGGGCTGAGTTCCCGTGGCCGCCGGCATCTGGTGCGTGATCCCGATCAAAGATCTCGAGAACGCGAAGACGCGCCTCGCTCCGGCGCTTGCGCCCGAGGAACGACGCGGATTCTTTCAGGCGATGGCGGCCGACGTCTTGGCCGCGGCGGCGGCGGCGAAGGGGCTTGCGGGGGTGCTTGTCCTGACCAACGATCCGGCGGCGACGGCGCTCGCCCGGTCGTTCGGCGCCCGAATCGAAGGCGAGCCCGCCAATGTCGGCCAGTCCGAAGCCGTCGCCCGGGCGGCCGCTGTTCTGAAGGCGGAGGGCGCCGATGGCGTGCTGACCCTGCCCGCCGACGCGCCCCTCGCCTCGGCCGCCGAAATCGAAAGCGCGCTTGCCCGCCATCCGCCGAAGCGCCCGGCGATGACAATCGTGCCGGATCACGCCCGGCGCGGCTCCAACTGCCTCATTCTGACGCCGGGCGATCTCATCCCGCTGCATTTCGGCCATGTCAGTTTCCAGCCGCATTTGGCCGAAGCCGAGCGCGCGGGCGTCCGTCCGAACGTGCTGGACGACCTGCCCGGCATCGCGCTCGACGTCGATACGCCGGACGACCTCTGCCAGGCCATCGCCGCCGGCCTTTCCGGCAAGTCGTTGGCATTTGTGCAGGAAGCCGGGATTGCGGCGAGGCTGGCCAAGGGGCCATGATGGCCTGAACCCATTCCTCCGGGAGCATCGTACGCGTATGGCCGGCATTCGGTTCAGTCTCTTCAATCGCGGCCAGAATCCGCTCGGCGACGACATGCGCCTCCGCTTCGAGGAGGCCTGCGCCCAGGCGCGCCTCGCGGACAAGCTCGGCTTCGACACGCTGATGAAGGGCTCGCACTACAGCGCCTATCCGCTGCTCGATTTCCAGCAGGTGCCGTTTCTCTCGCGGATCATGGCGGAAGCGCCCAACATGCGGCTTTGCGCCGGCATCGTCCTGTTGCCGCTGCACAAGCCCCTCGACGTCGCGGAGACCTTCGCCAATATCGACGTCATGTCGAACGGCAAGCTCGTCTTCGGCGTCGGCGTGGGCTACCGGGAGGTCGAGTTCAAGGCCTTCGGCACCTCCATGAAGGAAGCCGGCCGCCGGTTCGAGGAAAACCTGGAGGCGATCAAGCGCCTCTGGACGGAAGAGAAGGTCACCATGGCCGGCTCGCACTTCGAACTGGTCGATGCAAGCTGCCCGGTGAAGCCGCTGCAGGCGCCAATGCCGCCGATCTGGGTCGGCGCCAATGCCGACAAGGCGATCAAGCGGGCGGCCAGGGTCGCGGACGCGTGGTTCGTCAATCCGCACAATCGCCTGGACACGATCGCGCGCCAGATGGACGTCTACAAGGAAGCGCTCGAGGCGAACGGCAAGCCGGACCTGCCGGCGGACTTCCCGATGATGCGCGAAGTCGTCGTCGCGAAGTCCCGGGACGAGGCGATGCGCATGGCGGAGCCGTTCCTCAAGGCCAAATACGACGCCTATCACGAATGGGGCCAGGACAAGGTCATGCCGAAGGGCGACGACAATCTGGGCCTGGTCTACGACGAACTGGTCCGGGACCGGTTCCTCTTCGGCTCGCCGGAGGAGGTGTCCGGCCAGATCATCGACATCGTGAAACGGTTCGGCGTAAACCACTTCGTCTTCGGCGTGCAGTTCCCGGGCATGCCCCAGTCGATGGTGCTGGATCAGATGCAGATGCTGGCGGAGGAGGTGTTCCCCGCCGTCCGCGCCGGCGTCTAACGCTCCGGAATTTGGGAACAGGTTCGATGGACCGCGACGAACAGCAAGCGCTCGACGAGATCATCGCCGCCGCCGCGGGCGGCGCGCGTCTTTTCCCCGACGAGGCCATGGCGCTCGCGGCGACAGGGACAGGGGACCTGAAGCCGCTGATGGCCGCGGCGGCCGCGCTCCGCGACGCCCATTGGGGCGATCGCGTCTCCTACAGCCGCAAGGTGTTCATTCCGCTCACACACCTCTGCCGGGACGTCTGCCACTACTGCACCTTCGCCAAGCCGCCGAAGAAGGGCGAGGCGGCGTTCATGACCCCGGACCAGGTGCTGGCCGTCGCCCGCGCCGGCGCGGCGCAGGGCTGCAAGGAAGCGCTGTTCACGCTCGGCGACAAGCCGGAACTGCGCTACCGCGCGGCCCGGGAGAACCTGGCCGAACTCGGCTACGCCTCGACGCTCGAATATCTGGCGGCCATGGCGAAGCTGGTCTTTGAGGAGACGGGCGTCGTTCCGCACCTGAACCCCGGCCTCATGACCGACGACGACCTGGCGGCGCTTCGGCCGCACGCCGCGTCCATGGGCATCATGGTCGAGAGCCTGTCGGAACGGCTGACGGAAAAGGGCATGCCGCACTACGGCTCGCCCGACAAGAAGCCGGCCGCCCGCATCGAGACCCTGGAGGCGGCGGGCCGCGCCGCCGTGCCGTTCACCACGGGCATACTGATCGGCATCGGCGAGACTCGCGCCGAACGGATCGAGGCGCTGCTTGAAATCCGGCGCGTCCACGAGGCCCACGGCCACATCCAGGAAGTCATTGTCCAGAACTTCCGCGCCAAGCCCGACACCAAGATGCGCGACTGGCCGGAGCCGGACCTGGACGACCTCGCCTGGACGGTCGCCGTCGCCCGGCTCGTGCTCGGCGGCGCCATGAGCGTGCAGGCGCCGCCCAATCTCTCGCCCGGCGGCCTCGCCCGGCTCGTCGGCGCCGGCGTCAACGACTGGGGCGGCGTCTCGCCGGTGACGCCCGACTACGTCAATCCGGAAGCGCCCTGGCCGCACCTGCAGCGCCTGGCGGACGAGACGGCCGCCGCGGGCAAGCTCCTGATCGAGCGGCTGACGGTCTACCCGGCCTATGCGCTCGACGCCGACCGCTGGATCGACCCGGCGCTCAGCCCATCCATCCGCCGCGCGATCGACGGCGAAGGCTACGCCCGAGTCGAAGACTGGCGCGCCGGCAAGGCGCCCGAACCGCCTAAGGCCGACCTGGAACTCCTGGAGGAGCGGAAGGCGCCGATCGCCGGCTCCCGCCTCGCGCGCATCCTGGACAAGCCCTTCGCCGACAAGCCGCTCGACGAGGACGAGGCCGCCTTTCTCTTCGAAGCCCGCGGCGACGCCTTTTCGGCGGTCGCGGCGGCGGCGGACGCGCTCCGCCGGGAAGTCGCGGGCGACACGCTGACCTATGTCGTCAACCGCAACATCAACTACACCAACGTCTGCTACTTCAAATGCCAGTTCTGCGCCTTCTCCAAGGGCAAGCTGACGGAGAACCTGC
>DAINCG010000159.1:4164-9912 GCA_036732525.1 Pseudomonadota bacterium
GGCAAGCCCTATGTGCTGGACCTGGAGGAGGTCGCCCGTCGCACGGCGGAAGCCTGGGCGCGGGGCGCCACCGAAGTCTGCCTGCAGGGCGGCATCCATCCCGCATATACCGGCCAGACCTATCTGGACATCGTCCATGCGGTGAAGCAGGCCGCGCCCGAAATCCACGTCCACGCCTTCACGCCGTTGGAGGTCTCCCAGGGCGCGGCGACGCTCGGCATTCCGGTGCCGGAGTTCCTGGCGCAGTTGAAGGCGGCCGGCCTCGGCACGCTGCCGGGGACGGCGGCGGAAATCCTGGACGACGAGGTCCGGGCGATCATCTGCCCCGATAAACTCAATACCGCGGAATGGTTCGGCGTCATGCGCGCCGCCCATGAAATCGGCCTCCGCTCGACGGCGACGATCATGTTCGGCCATGTGGAGAGCTACCGGCACTGGTCGCGCCACCTGCTTCGGCTTCGCGCCGCCCAGGCGGAGACCGGCGGTTTCTCGGAACTGGTGCCGCTGCCCTTTGTCGCCGAGGAAGCGCCGATCTATCTGAAGGGCCGGGCGCGCCCCGGCCCGACCTTCCGCGAGGCGGTCCTGATGCACAGCGTCGCCCGCCTCGCCCTCTTCCCCTGGTTCGCGAATGTCCAGGCGAGCTGGGTCAAGCTCGGCGAGGCCGGGGTTCGGGCCGCGCTCAACGCCGGCGCAAACGACATCGGCGGCACGCTGATGAACGAAAGCATCACCCGCGCCGCCGGCGCCGCCCATGGCGAGGAGATGCCGCCGCACGCGATGGAGGCGGTCGCGCACAGCCTCGGCCGGCCGATCCGCCAGCGGGCGACGCTCTACGGTTTCCCGCCGGACGGCCAGGTCCAGCGCGCCCGCCAGGCGCCGCCGCTCGATCCCGTGGTCAACCGTGCGGCCAAGGAGTACGAACGGGCGTGAAGCGCTGGAGTCTGGTCCTGGCCGCGCTGCTCGCTTCGGGCCCCGTGGCGGCGGCGCAGGAAGTCGGCAAGGAAACCGGCCTCGACATTCCCCGCTACGTTTCAATCCGCGCCGACGAGGCCAATCTCCGCGTCGGCCCCGGCGGCGAGTATCCCGTGCTCTGGCGGCTGACGCGGGCCGGCATGCCCGCGCGCATCGTCGACGAGGAAGGCCAGTGGCGCGAGGTCGTCCTGCACGACGACGAACGCGGCTGGCTGCACGCGCCGCTGCTCTCCGGCGCCCGCACGCTCTACGTCGTCGCGCGCGAAGCGCCGATCCGGGCGAAGCCGTCGGAGGAATCCGCTGTCCGGGCCTATGCCGACCATAGCGTCGTGCTGCGGGCGGAGGCTTGCCAGCCGGACTGGTGCGAGGTGCGCAAGGGCGACATCGGCGGCTGGATCTCGCGGGCCGACGTCTGGGGCGTCTTCCCCGGCGAGACGTTCGAGTAGCCCCTACCCCCAGGCGCGCCGCGCCGTCTCCAGCACCAGCTCCAGCTTCCGCGCCTGATCGTCGTGAGAGAGCGGCGCGCCCTTGAGCGTCGACGAGAAGCCGCATTGCGGGCTGAGGCCGAGGCGGTCGATGTCGACGTGTTCGGCCGCCGCCTCAATCCGACGCAGCAAGTCGTCGACGCATTCCAGCTCTGGGGTTTTCGTGGAAATCAGGCCGAGCACGACGCGCTTGTCCTTCGGCAGGAAGCGCAGCGGCTGGAAGTCGCCGGCGCGGGGCGTGTCGTATTCCAGGAGATAGACCTGGACGCCCGTGCGGTTGAACATGGCGTCCGCGACCCGCTCGTAGGAGCCTTCCGCCTGCCAGCCGCCGGCGTTGTTGCCGCGGCAATGATGCATGGCGAGCGTTAGGCCCGCCGGCGGGTCGGCCGTGACCGCGGCCAGCAGGTCCGCATAGCGGTCGATCAGCGCCTCCCAGTCGTCGCCGCGCGCCGCCAGGATCGCCTGGATGCGCGGGTCGACCAGCTTCGGCAGGCAGGTCTCGTCGAGTTGCACGAAGGTCGCCCCGGCCCCGGCGAGGCTTTGGATCTCCGCCCGCCAGGCGGCGGCGAGGTCGGCCCAGAAGGCGTCGAGGTCGGGATAGGCTTCGACGTCGATATATGCGCGGCCGGAAAACCAGTGGATCTGCGTCGGCGCCGGCAGCGTCGCCTTCGGTCGGGCGTCGGGGATGCGCAAGCCCGCCAGATAGGCGAAATCCTCGACGACCAGGCCGCCGGGCGGGCGGCGGACAGGGCCGCTAACCCGCATCCGCGTGCCCTTCACTGTCCCGCCGTCCGGTCCGGTATAGGACCACTCCTCGGCCGCGTTGGGCGTCGCTTCGACGCCGCCGAGCTTCCGCGCGACGTCGACCAGATAGGAGACCCGGCGAAACTCCCCGTCGGTGATGGATTTCAGGCCGATCCGCGCCTGCATCGCCGCCGCGTCGCGGATAGCCCGGTCCTCCGCCGCGCGGAGCGCGTTCCGGCCCAGCGCGCCCGCGTCGTGCGCCGTCCGGGCCGACGCCAGGTCGATCGGCCGCAGCAAGCTTCCGACATGGTCGGCATGCAGGAAAGTCATGGGATCGGGCCTTTTCTCGGGCGCGGTTTCGCGGTTGACTGCGGACCTTGATTTGCCAGGGAGACTCTACCGCCATGAACCCCGATGTCGAAGCCGCAATGCCCGAACTGGAGACGTGGATCGGCCGCAAGCGCGTCGTTCACGACGAAATGGGCGTGACGTCGGTGCAGCGGGCGGCCGCGACGCTGGACGTCGATCCGAACGGCATCAAGGCGGGCGATCCGGTGCCGCGCCAGTGGTTCAACATGTTCTTTCCGGACATCTGCCGCCAGTCCGAGCTTGGGCCCGACGGGCATCCGAACAAGGGCGTCTTCCTGCCGCCGATCCCGCTGCCCCGGCGCATGGGCGCCGGCCGGCGCGTCCAGATCATGGGCAATCTGGTCGTCGGTCAGCCGGCGACCAAAACGGCGGAGGTCGCGGCGATCTTGCCGAAGAGCGGCCGATCCGGGAACATCGTCGTGCTCACCATGCGCCTCACCTTCGAGACGGCGGGCGAGACCGTCGCGGTCGACGAGTTCGACGCGATCTACCGGGAAGCCGTGCCGCCCGGCCAGAAGTCGACCAGCAGCAATTTCCGCGACGCGCCGACCGACAGCGACTGGCAGGAGGTCGTGCATTTCACGGAGACGATGAACTTCCGCTACGGCGCCGTCACCTGGAACGCCCACCGCATCCACTATGACGCCGACTACACCCGGACGGAGGAAGGCTACCCCCATACCGTCCAGAACGGCGGCCTGACCATGCAGACGATGACGGACGCGGCCTGCCGTCACAATCCGGGCGTCATCACCGGGCTGAACGCGCGGCTGACCAAGCCGATCTCCGTCGGCGACACGGTCACCATCCACGGCAAGCGGGCGGAGGGCAGCGAGCAGACCTGGATTGCGGACGCCCAGGGCCATCTCTGCGCCGAGCTCGGCGTGGACTTCGCCTGATGGCGGGCGGCCCGCTCGACGGCGTTCGCGTCATCGACATGACCTCCGTCGTCGTCGGCCCGATCTGCGGGCGTACGCTCGGCGACCAGGGGGCGGACGTCATCAAAGTGGAGGCGCCCGGCGGCGACCTCCTGCGCACCATGGCGAAGGGCGCGCGCAATCCGGGCATGTCCGGCAAGTTCATGAACTTCAACCGCAACAAGCGGTCGGTCTGCCTTGACATCAAGGAGCCCAAGGGGCTCGAAACGTTCAGGAAACTGATCGGTACGGCGGACGTGTTCGTCACCAACGTCCGCCCCTCGGGCCTCGCCCGCGCCGGCCTTGATTATGAGCGCCTGAAGGCGATCAATCCCCGGCTGATCTATTGCGGCATCGTCGCCTTCGGTAAGGGCGGGCGCTACTACAACCGTCCGGCCTACGACCCGATCGTGCAGAGCCTCTCCGGCGTGGCCGGCACGTTCGAGCGCGCGATCGGCGAACCGCGCTTCGTGCCGATGGTGATGACCGACCACGTGACCGGCCTGATCGCCGCCCAGTGCATCGGCTTCGCGCTCTACCGGCGGGAGAAGACCGGCGTCGGCGAGGCGATCGAGGTGCCGATGCTGGAGAACATGGCCTCGTTCGTCTGTTCGGAGCATCTGGCGGGCCTCACCTTCGTGCCGCCGGCGGGCGAATCCGGCGACAATCGCCTGCTCAGTCCCGACTACCGCCCGCTGCCGACGGCGGACGGCTACATCACCGTCGGCCCCAACACCAACCCCCACGCCTTCGCCTTCTTCGACGCGATCGGGCGGCCCGAACTCAAGACCGACCCCCGCTTCGATTCGGCATCCAGCCGCACGTCGAACGCCGCCGCCTATTTCGAAGTCCGCGCCGCCGGCCTCCTCCAGAAGACCACGGCCGAATGGCTGGAGATTTTCGAAAAACTCGACGTCCCCGCCGCCGCCTACAACAGCATCGACGACCTCCTCGACGACCCGCACCTGGCCGACGTCGGCTTCTTCGAGGAAGTCGACCACCCGACCGAGGGCCGCATCCTCAAAACCAAGACGCCGAACACGTTCTCCGGCGGCATGCGGCAGGACACGCTGCACGCGCCGCACATCGGGGAGCAGAACGCGGAGGTGTTGGAGGAGTTGGGGCTGGCCGAGCGATAGGCATCGCAGGCAGGACAGGCTTTTTTTGAATTGATTGGACCGTCAGGCTGCCCCGCTTAGCGGCCAGTTAAGGCTCAGCCTTTCTCGGTTGAAAACAGCCCCGACACACATTGGCGCTGCCATGTGAGAAACGGGTCTACGTTCACGCTCAGCCGCCAACCGGCTTCCTTGAAGATTCGAGTTGAGCCGACATCGGCGACGGAGCGCGCGGGCCATCGAAATCGGCTCAAAAATCTCTCAAAACTCCCGAGGTTCTGGATGGGGTTTTTTATATGCGAAAACTCGCAGTTTCCCGTTGGCTCGCGGCGAGCTTCAAAAACGACCGATTTAGAGACATCCAATATCTGCCAATTGGGGACGGTTTGAGGGTTTGTCAGGCGCTGTGCCGCCTTAGCCACGCTCCACGATCAGGTAAATCAGCGCTTCGGTGGACGGGTCCGGGTTCTCGACGCCATGCGGGACGTCCGTGCGGCAACTACAGCTGTCGCCTGCGGAGAGCTCCGCCGTTTCATCTCCCACTGTGACGCGGATGGCGCCCGCAGCGACATGCACATACTCGATCGTGCCGGGCGCGTGGGGGGCGGATGGGCCAAGGGTCGTCGCTGGCGGAATCTTATAGCGAAGGAAATCGATGCGGCTGCCGGGAGTGGCCGGCCCCAAGCTTTGCCATGGCGCAGGCTCTTCACCGCCTGCTCCTTCGTCGCGACGTAAAACGCGAATGCGCGACGGCGGGCTACCGCCCCCGTCGATCAGAGACGCGGCGCTGACCCCCAACGCCTGCGCAAGCTGCACGATGGTCGTGACGGTCGGGGACTTCAGCCCACGCTCGATGTCCGAGATCATCGATGTCGAGACGCTGCTGCGCGCGGCTAACATCCGCAGGCTTAGACCGGCAGCCTCGCGCTGCTCCTTGACGGCGCGGCCGGTGCGCAAGCTGATATCGTCCTTTATGATTGACATCATTTCCTCAATAGCGGACAACGCGTCATCCATCAAGGAGGATGAGCCAATGGATTATGCCGCATTCGAAACAAGCCTGCGTTCCGAGGGCTACCGGGTTGTGAACTCCAGTGTGAAGCCGAACCATGTAGCCCCCAATCACTGCCATGATTTCGACGCCAA
>DAINCG010000160.1:0-3655 GCA_036732525.1 Pseudomonadota bacterium
AAGCGCGTCTCCACCGTCGGCCGCATCCAGCCGCATCTCGAAGTGAAGATCGTCGACGCGGACGGCGCGACCGTCCGGCCAGGCGAACAGGGCGAGCTTTGCACCCGCGGCTATTCGGTCATGAAGGGGTATTGGGACGAGCCGGAGCGTACCGCCGAAGCCATCGACGCCGACGGATGGATGCACACCGGCGACCTCGGCGTGATCGACGCCGAGGGCTACTGCAACATCACCGGCCGCGTGAAGGACATGCTGATTCGGGGCGGCGAGAACGTCTACCCGCGCGAAGTGGAGGAATATCTCTACCGTCACCCGGACGTGCAGGAAGTCCAGGTCTTCGGCATTCCGGACCCGAAATACGGCGAGGAGGTTTGCGCCTGGATCGTCGCGAAGGCGGGCTCGAACGTCGACGAATCAGCGATCCGCGCCTTCTGCCAGGGCCAGATCGCGCATTACAAGGTTCCGCGTCACGTCCGCTTCGTCCAGGAACTGCCGATGACCGTCACTGGCAAGCCGCAGAAATTCAAGATGCGCGAGAGCATGATGGCGGAGCTTGGCCTGTCGGCGGAAGCCACGGCCTGAAAACGGTGCGAGGAATCCCGGAGACATCGTTGATTCGAATATTTTTTCCGGGATCAACCGCCGCATGACACCGCGCCTTGAGGTCGAGGGCGTAACCAAGCGGTTTCCCGGGGTGCTGGCGAATGACGACGTCAGCTTCAGGGTGCAGCCCGGCGAGATCCACGCGCTGCTCGGCCAGAACGGCGCGGGCAAGTCCACGCTGGTCAAGATGATCTACGGCGTCCTGGCCCCGGACGCGGGCGAAATGCGCCTGGACGGGGCGGACTATGCGCCCGCGCGTCCCTCCGACGCGCGCGCACGCGGCGTCGGCATGGTTTTCCAACACTTCTCGCTGTTCGATGCGCTGACCGTCGCGGAGAACATCGCGCTCGGCATCGACGGCGCCGGCACGGGACGCGCCCTCAGGCCGAAAATCGAAGAAATTTCAGAATCCTACGGGCTATCGCTTCATCCCGATCGTGCGGTCGCCACCCTTTCCGTCGGCGAGCGGCAGCGCGTCGAGATCGTCAGGTGCCTGTTGCAGGACCCGCGCCTGCTGATCATGGATGAACCGACGTCCGTGTTGACGCCACGGGAAGCCGAAGCGCTGTTCGACACGCTGGCGCGGCTCGCCGCGGACGGCCGCTCGATCCTCTACATCTCCCACAAGCTCGACGAGATCCGCTCGCTCTGCCGTCTGGCGACCGTGCTGCGCGACGGCCGGGTCATCGCCAGCGTCAATCCCCGCGCCGCGACGTCCAGGGAGCTCGCCGAGATGATGGTCGGCGCGTCCGTCGCCGAAGTGCGTCCGACGACGGCGCCGTTCGGCGCGCCGCTCCTCGTCGCGGACAAGTTGGCGCTGCCGCGGGAAGACCCCTTCGGAGTCGATCTGAAGGACATTTCCTTCACCGTGCGCGCCGGCGAGGTGCTGGGAATCGCGGGCGTCGCCGGCAACGGGCAGACCGAATTGCTCGATGCGCTGAGCGGCGAGCGCCTGGCCCGCGCCGACGCCATTGTAATGGACGGAACGCCAGTCGGACTGCTTGGACCGCGCGGCAGGCGGCGCCTCGGTCTGGCCGCGGTGCCGGAAGAGCGGCTAGGCCATGCCGCCGCGCCGGACATGTCGCTTTGGGAGAACGTGCTGCTGGCCGGGCGCGCGCGGCTCGGTCTCGAACGGTCGGGGTTCATTGCGCCGGGCGCCGCGAAGCAGTTCGCCGACCGCATCATCGCCACGTTCGACGTGCGCACGGCCGGCCACGACGCGAACGCGGCGACGCTATCTGGCGGCAACCTGCAGAAGTTCGTTCTCGGCCGCTCCATCCTGCAAGCGCCCAGCGTGCTCGCGATCCTGCAGCCGACATGGGGGATCGACGCCGCGGCCGCCGCTCAGGTCCACCAGGCGATCCAGGACCTTGCCGCGGCCGGCGCCGCCATCATCCTGATTTCCCAAGACCTGGATGAACTTTTGGCGATAACCACAACGCTCGCCGTCATTTCCGGCGGACGCCTTTCTCCGCCTCGACCGACGGAAGAGATGAACTTGGAGCGGATCGGCCTGCTCATGGGGGGTGCGGCATGATCCGCCTCGTTCCGCGGGAACGGCCGTCCCAGGCGGCGACCTATCTGGCGCCCGTCGCCGCCGTGGCATTGACGGCGGCCATCGGACTCCTGCTGTTCGCGGCGCTCGGCAAGGAACCGGCGCGGGCGGTCGGGCTGATCTTTCTGGCGCCGCTCGCCGACGGCTACGCGCTCTCGGAAATCGTGGTGAAGGCGACGCCGCTCGCGCTGATCGCCATCGGGCTTTCCTTCGGCTTCCGCGCCGGCGTCTGGAACATCGGGGCGGAAGGCCAGTTCACCGTAGGCGCAATCGCGGCGGGCGCCGTGGCGCTCGCCTTCTACGATACGCCGGGCCTGTGGCTCGCGCCGCTGATGTGCTTGGCGGGCGCCGCCGCCGGCATGGCCTGGGCCGCTGTCCCCGCCCTGCTGCGCACCCGGTTCAACACCAACGAAATCCTGACGTCGCTGATGCTGACCTATGTTGCGACGCTGCTGCTGAGCGTTCTCGTGCATGGCGCGCTGCGCGACCCGGACGGCATGAACTTCCCTGAAAGCCGCCTCTTCCACGACGCGGCGACGCTGCCGATCCTGGTCGAGGGCACACGCATCCACGTCGGCGCGCTCGCGGCGCTGCTGGCGGTCGGCGCGGCCTGGCTGGTGTTTGGCCGCCACATTTTCGGCGTCCAGACAAAGGTGTTCGGCCAGGCGCCGCGCGCGGCGCGTTTCGCCGGCTTCATCGAAAGCCGGATCGTCTGGTCGTGCTTCGCGATCTCCGGCGGGCTCGCGGGCCTCGCCGGGGCGTTCGAGGCGGCTGGAAGCGTCTGCCGGACGCGTAAGCCACGACGGCCGGGCCGGTCGGCCAGCTGACGCCCGCCCTCCCCGTCGGTTACGGCTTCACGGCGATCATCGTCGCGTTTCTGGGCCGGCTGTCGCCGGTCGGCATCCTCGCCGCCAGCCTGGTCATGGCGCTGACCTATATCGGCGGGGAGATCGCGCAGATCGAGATGAACCTGCCGAATGCGATCATCGGCGTCTTCCAGGGCATGTTCCTTTTTGCGTTGCTTGGCCTCGATGTGCTGGGACGCTACCGCTTCGAACGACGCCGGCCCGCCGGCGCGCGGCAGGAGGCCTGACGCGATGGAGCTTGCCCAACTCATCCTGCACGGCGT
This sequence comes from Pseudomonadota bacterium, assembly GCA_036732525.1. Taxonomy (GTDB): domain Bacteria; phylum Pseudomonadota; class Alphaproteobacteria; order Bin95; family Bin95; genus VMCJ01. The sequence goes on from DAINCG010000160.1 coordinate 3,288, forward strand.
CATCGTCGCCGCGACGCCGCTCGCCTTCGCGGCGGTCGGCGAGGTCGTCGCCGAGCGCGCGGGCGTCCTCAATCTCGGCGTCGAGGGCATGATGATCATGGGCGCGCTCGCCGGGTTCGCCGCGACCTACGCGACGGACTCGCACGGGCTCGGGGCGCTGGCGGCGGCCGCCGCCGGCGCCGCGGCGGCGCTCGTCTTCGGCGCGCTGACCCAGTTCCTGCTCGCCAAGCAGGTCGCGACCGGCCTTGCCCTCACCATCTTCTGCCTGGGGCTTGCGGCGCTGCTGGGCCAAGACTTCTCCGGCGATACGACCGTGGCGCTCGCCGTGCTGCCGATCCCGGGCCTCTCGAAGATCCCGCTGATCGGCC
>DAINCG010000160.1:3721-7383 GCA_036732525.1 Pseudomonadota bacterium
TCCTCAACCGGACCCGCGCCGGCCTGATCCTGCGCGCGGTCGGCGAGAACCACGACGCCGCCCACGCCATCGGCTACCGGGTCGTCCTGATCCGCATGGCGGCGCTCGCCTATGGCGGCGCCCTCGCCGGGCTCGGCGGCGGCTATCTGTCGACGGTTCAGACGCCGCTCTGGGTCGAGAACATGACGGCGGGCCGAGGCTGGATCGCCCTCGCCATCGTCGTCTTCGCCTCCTGGCGGCCGGAGCGGGCGCTCGCCGGGGCCTATCTGTTCGGGGGCGTCAGCGTGCTGCAGCTTCACATTCAGGGTCTCGGCGTCGAAATCGCCGCGCAATATCTCTCGATGGCGCCCTATCTCGCGACGATCGTCGTGCTGACGTTGATCTCCCATGATAAAACCCGGGCGAAGCTGAACGCGCCGGCATCGCTCGGCCGACCTTTCCTCGCGGCCGCATAGCCGCACACCCCCAAGACGGAGGCGTCTCTCCCATGAAACGAACCTTTGCCAAGCTCGCGGCGTTCGCCGTCGCGGCATCCCTGGCGGGCGGCGCCGCCGCGGCCGACAAGACCAAGGTCGGCTTCGTCTATGTCGGCCCGATCGGCGACCATGGCTGGAGCTACGAGCACAACCAGGGCCGCCTCGCGATCGAGGAGGAGTTCGGCGACAAGGTCGAGACGACCTATGTCGAAAAGGTCTCCGAAGGCCCGGACGCCGTTCGCGTCATTCAGCAATTGGCGCGCTCCGGCCACGACCTGATCTTCACGACCTCCTTCGGCTTCATGAACCCGACGCTGCGGGTCGCGAAGGACTTTCCGGACGTGAAGTTCGAGCACGCGACCGGCTTCAAGCGCGCGCCGAACGTTTCGACTTACTCCGCCCGCTTCTATGAGGGCCGCACGGTGATCGGCCTGATCGCCGGCAAGATGACCAAATCGAACGTCGTCGGCTACATCGCCTCCTTCCCAATCCCGGAGGTCGTGCGCGGCATCAACGCCGCATATCTGGCGGCGAAGGAGGTCAACCCTGACGTCCAGTTCAAGATCGTCTGGGTCAACACCTGGTTCGATCCGGGCAAGGAAGCCGACGCCGCCAAGGCGCTGATCGACCAGGGCGCGGACATCCTGATGCAGCATACCGACAGCCCGGCGGCCATGCAGATCGCGGAGGAACGCGGCATCTACGCCTTCGGCCAAGCGTCCGACATGAAGAAGTTCGGGCCGAACGCCCAGCTGACCTCGATCGTCGACAACTGGTCGCCCTACTACATCGCCCGCGTCAAGGCCGTGATGGATGGGACCTGGGAAAGCCAGGACGTTTGGGACGGCATTGCGCCCGGCATGGTGAAGATCGCCGAATTCTCCGACAAGATCCCGGAGGACGTCCGCGCCATGGCGGCCCAGGCCCGCGACGACATCGCGGCCGGTAAGCGCCATTCCTTCACGGGCCCGGTCAACAAGCAGGACGGCACGGTCTGGCTGAAGGCGGGCGAGACCGCGTCCGACGCCGACCTCGCATCCATGAACTTCTACGTCGAAGGCATCGAGGGCGCGCTGCCGAAGTAGCGGCCGGAGAGCCGCAAAGGCGCGGCGGCGTCAGTCTCGAAGCCAGCCGGCCTCGAACGCGACGCCGCCGGCGGCGCCCGCGAACCGGGCGATTCGGTCGAGCTCGCGCTCCAGCCGCGCCATGCGCCCCTTGCCCATGGCGACGCCGGGTTCCGGCCAGAGGGCACGGACCGCCAGGCGGTCGTCGGCCCGTTTCATGTCGATCCGGCCGATCAGCCGGTCGCCTTCCAGCAGCGGGAAGACGTAATAGCCGTACTGCCGCTTGGCTTCCGGCACGAAGATCTCGATGCGATAGCGGAAGCCGAACAGGAACTCCGCCCGGTTCCGATCGCGGAGCGCCGGATCGAAGGGGCTCAGTACGCGCATTCGCGGCGGCGCAGGCGGGGCAGCGGCCGCCATTTCCAGCACGTCCGGCCTGGCAAAGACCTTGCGGCGCGCGCCCGAGGCCCCTTCGACGTCGATCTCGATCAAATCATGGCCGAGGCGCGCCGCGCACCAGGCCTTCGTCTCCGCCGGAGATGCCGTCGCCCAGAATGCGGCGACCTCGCCCGACGTTCCGAAGCCGGTCCAGCGCCGACCGGGCCGCCCAGTCCACCGTCTCCCCGGCATCCGGGACATGGGCGAGCGCGTCGGCCGGCAGCACCCGCTCCGTCAGATCGAACACCTTCTGGAAATTGCGGCGGCCCGTGACGGCAAGGTCGCCCGTTCGCCACAGGAATTCCAACGCTGTCTTGGAGGAATGCCAGTCCCACCAGCCGGCATTCGACTTCGACTCCTCGGTCCCGACATCGCGGGCCATGACCGGGCCGTCGTCGCGGACGCGCGCCAGCACCTCGTCGAACCGGGCCTCGAAGCCGTCCCGCCGCCACTGCCGCCAGCGTGCGCGCAGCCGCTCGCGGTCCCGCTCGAAGCGGAGCCGCCAATGCGGATAGAACGCGGTCGGGATGACGGAGGCGTCGTGCGTCCAGTGTTCGAACAGGGCGCGGCGGCGTTCCAGAAGCGTCCGCAGCTGCGCCGGGCGGTAGCCGCTCCGCCGCGCGGCCAGGATCATGTCGTGCGCGCGGGCGACGGTGTTGACGCTGTCGACCTGTACGAAGCCCAACCGCTCGATCAACGCCGCCAGGGCGTCGCCGGTCAGCCGCTCGCCGAAACCGTCGGCCAGGCCGTGCCGCGCGAGGAACAGGCGTCGGGCGTCGGCGTTCGGCAGAATCGGTCGGGCGGCGTCGGACATGGCCGGACGGGGATACGCATCCGGCGCCGGCGGAGCAAGCGTCCGGCGCGCACCGCCGCGATGACGCCCGGCGCCGCCGGTCAGGCGAACAACACGTCCCGCGCGTCGTCGTCGAGCGCCTGCTGCTGCGCCTCGAATTCGGCCTTGACCTCTTTCCGTTTAATTTCCGCCGCCTGGATCGCCGTATTCGCCTTGGGGCGCGGCTTCGCCTGCACGCGCGGCAGCGACTTGGCGCCGCCGCCGGACGGCCGCCGGTTCACCTTCGGCTGATAGGCCTCGGCCTTGGCGAGAACGATTGATCGGTCAACATCGTCCACCTTGGCGGCGGAGTCGGCATAGACGTGATTCCGCTCCTCCGCATCGTCCAGCACCTCGCCGACGAGATCGGCGTCCTTGGCCATGGCGGCGCGGATGTCGGCGAGCCGTTTCCTGGCTTCCGGCTCCTTGACGCGACCGGCCTTGAAGTCGGCTTTGAGGCGGGCGAGTTGGTCGGCGCGGCAACCGTTCAGGCGGTTCAAGGCGTCGGAAAACTTATTGAGCTGGAAATTGTCCTTGCCCGCGTCGGTGTTGATGGCGGCGCGCAGTTCCTTCTTGTCTTTCGCCTGGTCCGCCTTCGACTTGAGATAGGCCCCGGCCACGCCCGCGAGGGCGCCGACGCCCGCGCCGATCAACGCGCCCTTCGCCCGGTTCTTGGAGAGGAGCGCGCCGGCGATGCCGCCGATGACGGCGCCGCCGATCCCGCCCGCGACCAGGTTTCGGGCGAAATATTCCTGCGACTCGACCAGCGGCTCGCGGTGCTGAGAGCACACGTCGGCGCTGTCGATATAGGTCGCGCGCGCTTTGGACGTCGTACAGCCCTGGTTCGCCAGG
>DAINCG010000160.1:7467-9610 GCA_036732525.1 Pseudomonadota bacterium
CATCCGCGTCGCCGCCAATCCAAGCCGATCCTGCATCCGATCCCCCTCCTCGATTGAAATTTATGTTTGCTTATACTCTCCATAAAAACAAGTTTTGATTTTCCTCGCGGCCTATTTCACCACCCCGAACCGCTTGATGCGCCGCTCCCGGAATTCGTCGACCTCGTACAGAAGCGACTTGCGGAGCCGTTCGTCGATGGCGGCGCCGGCCGTCCGGGCGCGGCGGGCATGGTCGTCGACCCATTTCGGCGCTGCGCCGAATGCGTCGGCGCCGCGCGAGGCAGCGGCGCCGGCAGCGGCGGCCAGCACCTCGTCAAGGCGTTCCTCGGAAAGCGCGCCCAAGTCCTGAACGCCGCCCAGATAGATCTCAAACTGCGCATTGAGTTCGGAATCGATCCGCCGGACGGCCGCCTGATAGTCCGCGATCAGCTCCCGGCGCTTGCCCCGCGATCCGCCGGCGGCCTTGGCCTCCGCGACCGCGCGTTCGAGTTCACGCTGGGCGAGGTAGAGCCGCTGCCCGGTCTGGCGGACGGCCCAGGCGACCGCCATCGCCGAAACCGCCCGATCGCGCAGCGCATTGAGCTGCGCCTGCGCGATCTCGGCATTGCTGCGCTCGAGCGCACGTTGCAGTTCCGCCAGCCGGGCGGCGAGCGCTTGTTGCTCGGCGCCCGCGGCGTCGGCGTCGGCCTTCAGGCGTTGCAGGTCGCTGATGAGGTCGCCGCGGGCCCCGGGCGCCGTCGTCGCTTCCGCGAGCCGGGCCCGCGCCGCGAGCGCCGCAGCGGTAAAGCCGGGATCGATCTCGCCGCCCGTCCAGGCGCCGTCCTCCGGCCGGGCGGCCGCGAAAACCGGCGCGGAGACGACCATGCGGAGCCCGGTCACGCGCGCATTGCCGCCGGCGGCGCTCACCAGGGCAATCTCCCGCCGCGCGCCGACGCCGAGCGTCGCCGTCGGCGTCAGGCTGGAGCCGCCGCGCGCGACGTAACCGCCGGCGCGGCCGTGCAGCCCGTCGGGCCGCACCAGGCGAAACAGGTCGAGCACGATCTCCTCGACATTGCCGATCATGTCATAGAGGCCGAGCGCATTGGGCGCCCGGCCGCCAATACCGCCGGTCAAGCCGCGCGACCGCGCGTCCTCGAGATAGGCGATCTCCTGCAGGCCTTCCGGCTGCCGGCGCGGCCCGCCGTCCGCGTCGGCCACGTCGGGCAGGCGCTTCGCCCTGGCCTCACGCGTCGCGTAGGCGCCGCGGGCGGCATATTCCCATTCGGCTTCGGTTGGCGGCCGGACGAAGCCGGTCGAGCCGTCCCGCCAGGGCGTGGCGGGCGGCAGGCCGTCCGCGATGCGCGCCGCGTCATGGGCGATCAGCCAGTTCGACCACGCCTTCGAGAAGGCGATCGCCTGGAACCAGTCGATCCCGCCGGCAGGGAGGATAGAGGTCGGTTTCAGGCCGCGACGGCCGCTCGCCTGGACGAAACGCTCCCGATGGTCGGCGCAGGTCGCGCTGTCCGGCCCCGTCTCGCCGGGCGCCTGATCGAGCAACCCCTCCGAGAAAAGGCTCCATTGCAGCGCGCTCACCTCGTACTTGCCGATGTAGTAGGCGCTCTGGCCGTCAGGTCTCTGAAACGCGCCGGCGACGGCCGCCTCCCAGGGCGCCGCGCTCAACTGCGCCGCCTCGCCGCCGGCCGCGGCGTCGAGATCGCCGAAATAGGCGACCTCGTGCGCCAGCGGATCGCCCCCGGGCGCATCGACGCGACGGAACAGCATTTGCCGGCCGCACGGCATCGGCAGCGCGATCTCCCGCCCGAACGCCTGCGGATCGACGTCGTCCGTACAGGGCGCGGCCGCTTCGATCAGCTCCGCCGCCGACACGCGCTTGCCGTCGACCGACGCCGCCCGGGCCGCATCGATGAACGCCCGGTAGCGCGCCGGGTCATCGAGGAGACAATCATCCGGCTCGATCGCGCGCGCCGTCGGGGCGGCGATCGCCAGCGTCGCCGAGATGGCGACGGCGACGCCCAGGGTCCAGGAACGAGGATCAACCATCGCGAAGCCTTTCGGTCGGGTCGGCGCTGAGGGCATGGCGCGCGGCGCCGAGCGCGCCGGCCAGCCCGAGCAGCGCCGCAAAGCCGAGGCCGAGCGCCGCCAT
>DAINCG010000160.1:9620-9859 GCA_036732525.1 Pseudomonadota bacterium
CGCCGCGTCGATCGCCACGGCGGCGGAAAGCCGCTCGGCGATGACGAGCGTCGCGGCCTGATAGAGCGCGAGGGCGCATACGCCGCCGAGCGCGGCCGCGGCCGCCGCCTGGGCCAGCGGATATGCCAGGAGCGCAAGGGACCGGTAACCGAGCATCCGCAGCACGCCCAAATGCCGCCGCCGGCCTAGGACGTGGGCGCCATTTGGGCGTGCTGCGGATGCTCGGTTACCGGTCCCTT
>DAINCG010000161.1:0-7037 GCA_036732525.1 Pseudomonadota bacterium
GGCAGCGGCCGCTCCGTCGCCTCGATCAGGCGCCTGTCTTCGCCGATGACGGCGGCGCGGCTTTCGGAGAGGGCTTCACGCGTGCGACGCGCCCGGCGCGCCAGCCGGCGTGCGTCCTCGGCGCCGATTTCCGCTTGGTCGAGCAATGCGGCCGCCGCCGATTCCGCGCCCACGACCGTCGCGTAGGCGGCGTTGGCGTAGACCAGGGTCAGGTCGTCCGCGCGCCGCCAAACCGGCGTCGGCAGCGCGTCCAGTATTTCGCGAAAGAAGTCCGCCTGCCGGCGTTCGGCGGCGGCGGCGCGGTCCGCGACCCGTCGGGCCGCGGCCGCGAGTTCGCCGTCTCGGCGTCGCCTGCGGCGCTCACGCGCCCAGGCGATGCACGCCAGCACGGCGAGGCCGGCGGCGGCGACGGCGGCGATCAGGTAAAGGTCTGCCTCCGCCATTGCCGCCTCCTGCGATCCTGGTCAGTAGCGATAGTACTCCGGCTTGAACGGCCCTGCGTCCTCGACGCCGATATAGGCCGCCTGCTCCGCCGACAACTTGGTCAGCTTCGCGCCAAGCCGCTCCAGGTGCAATGCCGCCACCTTTTCGTCCAGATGCTTCGGCAAGACATAGACCTTCTTCTCGTAATTCTCCGGATGGTTCCAGAGCTCGATCTGCGCCAGCACCTGGTTGGAGAAGCTGGCGCTCATCACGAACGACGGATGTCCCGTCGCACAGCCGAGATTCACCAGCCGGCCTTCGGCCAGCAGGATGATGCGCTTGCCGTCCGGGAACTCGATCTCGTCGACCTGCTCCTTGACGTTGTGCCACGGATAGTTCCTGAGCGCGTCGACCTGAATTTCGTTGTCGAAGTGGCCGATATTGCAGACGATCGCGCGGTCTTTCATCATCCGCATGTGGTCGATCGTAATGACGTCGCGGTTGCCCGTCGCCGTCACGACGATGTCCGCCTTGGCGGCGACGTCCTCGACCGTCGTGACCTCGTAGCCCGCCATCAGCGCCTGGAGCGCGCAGATCGGATCGACCTCCGTCACCATGACGCGGGCGCCCTGGCTGCGCAGGCTCTCGGCCGAGCCTTTGCCGACGTCGCCATAGCCGCAGACCAGCGCCACCTTGCCGGCCAGCATGACGTCCGTCGCCCGCTTGATGCCGTCGACCAGGCTTTCGCGACAGCCATAAAGATTGTCGAACTTCGACTTGGTCACGCTGTCGTTCACGTTGATGGCCGGGCAGAGCAGCTTGCCCTTCCGCTCCATCTCGTAGAGGCGGTGGACGCCGGTCGTCGTCTCTTCCGAGACGCCGCGCACGTCCTTCATGACGTCGCCGAACTGCTCATGCATGACGACGGTCAGGTCGCCGCCGTCGTCCAGCAGCATGTTCGGGCGCCAGCCGTCCGGCCCGACGATCGTCTTGTTGACGCAGTCCCAGTATTCCTCTTCGGTCTCGCCCTTCCAGGCGAAGACCGGCGTGCCGCCGGCCGCGATCGCGGCTGCGGCATGGTCCTGGGTCGAGAAGATGTTGCAGGACGACCAGCGCACGTCGGCGCCGAGCGCATTCAGCGTCTCGATCAGCACGGCGGTCTGGATCGTCATGTGCAGGGAGCCGGCGATGCGGGCGCCCTTCAACGGCTGCGCCGAGCCGAATTCCGTGCGCAGCGCCATGAGGCCGGGCATCTCGGTTTCGGCGATTGCGATTTCCTTCCGACCCCAGTCGGCGAGGTCGATATTCTTGACTTTGTAGTCAGGCATAGAGCGTGCGCACCCCCTTCGGCGGCATTTGCGTAGCGATTGAATGCGGACCCCGGTCATAGCACATCGGCCGGCGGCGGCAACTTGGGCGCCGGATCAGAGCTTGTCGAAGCCCTTCTCGACGAAGGCGCAAATCGCGTCGACGGCGCGCTGCGCGTCGGGTCCGGTGGCGTGAACCGCAAGTTCGGCGCCGGCGAACGCGCCGAGCGTCAGCAGGCCCAAAATCGATTCGGCATCTTCCGATTCGCCGTTGTAGTCGATGAACACGGCGGCGTTGTAGGCCTTTGCGATTTCGGCGATCGCCGCGGACGGCCGGGCATGGAGCCCCTTGGGATTGCACACGACGACGGCGCGCCGATAGCCGTCGTTCACGTGACGCCGCCGAGCACGGACGAGGCGACGCGAATGTATTTCCGGCCGGCCTCTTCGGCCGCCTGGGCGCAGTCCCTGAGCTTGGCGTTTTCCCGCGTCTGCGCGAGCTTCACCAGCATAGGCAGGTTGACGCCGGCGATCACTTCGATCGGCGCGCCCTTCATGATCGAAATCGCGAGATTGGACGGCGTGCCGCCGAACATGTCGGTCAGCACGATGACGCCGCCGCCGTCGTCGACCCGCGCGACGGCGTCCGCGATGTCGCGTCGTCGCTCGGCCGGATCGTCATCGGGGCCGATCGCGATCGCTTCGGCCTGCGCCAATTCGCCGACCACATGTTCGGTCGCGCGCAGCAGTTCGTCCGCCAGGGCGCCGTGGCACACGACGACAATCCCGATCATGCGGCGCCCTCAATCTCGCTCAATGCGGACCTCCGCTCGATTTCCCTGTGGCCGATCCTGACCGGCCAGCCGCGATCGATCAAATACAACCCCAACCGCTCCGTCACCGCGACGGACCGATGGCGGCCGCCGGTGCAGCCGATCGCAATGTTCAGATAGCTCTTGCCTTCCTGCTCGTACAGGGGAAGCAGGAACAGCGCCAAATCCTGCAGCCGGTCCATGAAGGGCGCGTAGTTGGGATCCGCCTCGATATATTCCGCGACGCGACGGTCCAGGCCCGTCAGCGGGCGAAGTTCGTCCACATAGTGCGGATTCGCCAGAAACCGCACGTCGAAGACGAGCTCCGCCCCGCGGGGAGCGCCCTTGGGAAAGGAGAACGACTCGACCGCGACCGAGAGCTGCGATTCGCCCTGCCCGCCGAATGCGGCGCGCACCAGCCGGCGCAGCTCGCGCTCGGAAAGCAGCGACGTGTCGATGACGCGCTCCGCCACCACGCGCAGCGGCGACAGCAGCAGGCGTTCGCGGCGCATGCCTTCGGCCGGCGACTTCGCATCGACCATGGGATGACGCCGCCGCGTTTCGGTGAAGCGGCGGATCGCGACTTCGGGATCGCAATCCAGGAACATCAGGCGCGCGCCGGGATAGGCCTTCAGCAAGGCCTCGACCGCGTCGGTGGAGAAGCCGCGCGTGCGCACGTCGACGCCGATCGCGAGGCCGGCGCCGGCGGACTCCTGCTCGATCATCGCCGGCGCAAGCGACAGCGGCGGATTGTCGACCGCAACGAAACCGGCGTCTTCGAGCGCGCGCAGGGCCGTCGATTTGCCCGCGCCGGATACGCCGGTGACGATTACGATATTCGGTCGGGCGCTCATGGCGTCATTGCCATTGGGAGGCTACGTTTCCAGGATAGGAACTATTGTCTCCCTCCCACGGGAATTCAACCGCCTGACAGGAATGTAATCCGCCCTCAGCGGCTCGTAGCGGCGCCGTTCGCCGGCAGCAAGACAGCGAAGCGCGCGCCGATCACGGATCCGTCGGGCGCCAGGCGGTTCTCCGCGGTGACGGCGCCGCCATGCGCGGCGATGATCTGCCGCGAGATCGAGAGGCCGAGGCCCGAATGGCCGCCATAGGCTTCGCTTGGCGGGCGCTCCGAATAGAACCGGTCGAAAATCGCCTCTTCCTTGCCCGGAGGTATGCCCGGGCCCTCGTCTTCGACCGTGACGACGATGCGGTCGTCGTTCCGGGCGAGGCGCAGGTCGATCCGGCCGCGCGGCGGGCTGAAGGAACGGGCGTTCGCGATCAGGTTCTGGAACACCTGACCGAGCCGCACTTCCACGCCGAAGGCCGTCGCGGCGCCCTCGGCCGACGATGCGATCTCCAGTTTCAGAACCGGCGCGTCGTCGTCGCCGGAAAGCGCCGTCGTCTGGATTTCGACCAGCGTCCGCAGCATGCCGGCGACGTCCACCTCTTCCGCCATTTCCCGTGAAAGCTCCGCGTCGAGGCGTGACGCGTCGGAGATGTCGCTGATCAGCCGGTGGAGCCGATGGACGTCATTCTGGATCACCGCGAGCAGGCGCGCGCGCTGCGTCTCGCCGTCCACCCGGGCGACCGTCTCGACCGCGCTTTTCAGGGAGGTCAGCGGGTTCTTGATCTCGTGCGCGACGTCGGCCGCGAACTGCTCGGTGGCGGCCATGCGGCTTCTGAGCGCGTCGGTCATCGCGCGAAGCGCGGTCGAAAGGTCGCCGATCTCGTCGCGGCGCTTGGAGAAGTCCGGGATGATCTGATCGAAGACGGACCGGCCGCGCGTTCGGTCGGCCGCGTTGGCGAGCGCGCGCAGCGGCGCCGAAATGGCGCTTGCCAAATAGAGCGTGGCGAGGAACGAGAGGAACATCGCGCCGGCGAACATCTGCAGGATGTCGAAGCGGACGCCCCGCACGGCCGCCGCGACCCGGTCGCCGCCCTTGGTCAGCAGGACCGCGCCGATCACCTGCTTGTAGCGCCGGGTCGGCGCCGCTGCGCTCAGGATCAGGCGGCCGTCGGGCAGGCGCCGGACGGCGCCGGCGATTTCGCCGGCGAGCGCGCTGACCGCTTCCGGATAGTCGATCGCCGTCTGGTCCGGCCGTTCCCGATAGAGCTGGCGACGCCGGACGAAGCGCTCCCAGATCGGCGCGAGCCAGTCGTAAAAGCGGTTGAAGGCGCGTTCCAGACCGCTCGCCGGATCGGGCGGCGGCAGGTTTTCGATCTGGATCAGGCCGCGGGCGCCGATCACGCGGCGGCTGTCCACGAGGAGTTCGCTGCCGGGCAGGAACAGGCGGACGCGCGGGCCGTCCGGGCTCGCGAACCGATAGACCAGGCGCTTCGAGAGTTCCGGGTCGAGCGAAATCTCGAAGTTCCGGCCGTCGCCCATCTCCCGGCTGGCGCTTTCGCCGAGCGCGGCCGCGACCAGGCTCGCTTGCGCCTTCAGGACGCCCAGTTCGCCTTCGATGAGCTCTGCTTCGTAGCCCTCCAGATAGAGCAGACCGGCGACCAGGACGGCCGGCGCGATCAGGTTGACGAGCAGCATGCCGCGGGCCAGGGGCGAGAAGATGCGCCGCCGCCGTCGCCGGCGCACGGCGCGCGCCCGCCGATCGAGCCGGTCGGGTCGTTCCGCCCTGAGGTCTCCCCCCGCCAAGGCCGCCTATTCGGCCTTGTAACGGTAGCCGACGCCGTAAAGCGTCTCGATCTGGCTGAAGCTGGAGTCGGTTTCGCGGAGCTTCTTGCGCAGCCGCTTGATGTGGCTGTCGATGGTCCGGTCGTCGACATAGACGCTGTCGCCATAGGCGGCGTCCATCAGCTGGTCCCGGGTCTTCACGAAGCCCGGCCGGATCGCCAGCGCCTTCAGCAGCAGGAACTCGGTGACGGTCAGGTTGACCGCGTCGCCCTTCCAGGAACAGAGGTGCCGCGCGCCGTCCATGACGAGTTCGCCCCGCGTGAACTGTTCGGTGCCGGACTGCACCGCTTCCTCGCCGAGTTCGACCCGCCTCAGCAGGGTGCGGATGCGCTCGACCAGGAGGCGCTGGGAAAACGGCTTGCGGATATAGTCGTCCGCGCCGAGGCGGAGGCCCAAAACCTCGTCGACCTCGTCGTCTTTCGAGGTCAGGAAGAGGATCGGCAGCGCCGACGCGCGGGCGCGGAGCTTTTGCAGCAACTCCATCCCGTCCATGCGCGGCATCTTGATGTCGAGCACGGCGAGGTCGACCGGCGTCTGGCCGATGCCGCGCAGCGCCGCCTCGCCGTCGGTGTAGGAATCGACCGCGAAGCCCTCGGCCTCCAGCGCCATCGCGACGGAGGTCAGAATGTTGCGGTCGTCATCGACCAGGGCCACCCGCTGGGACATGTCCAAGGCGCCTTCTCCTGTTCCGGTTTCAATCTAAAGATCGACCGGGAATATGGCCAGAATGGGCCGCGGGCGGGCCGATGCGGCGCCCGGCGAATTCTATTGCGCAAGGCCGTTGCGCAAATCGCGGCGGCAAGCTCTTATTGTGCCATGCACAAAGACGTTCGCTTGGCTGTCGATATCGGCGGCACCTTCACCGACCTGGCGCTCGAAACCTCCGAAGGGCGCCGCTCGCACAAGCTGCTGACGACGCCCGACGCGCCCGAGCGCGCGGTGATCGCGGGCGCGGCCGAAATCCTGTCGTCGGCGGGCGTGGCGCCCGGCGACGTCGGCCTCGTCATCCACGGCACGACGCTCGCCACCAACGCGATCATCGAGCGGAAGGGGGCGAAGACCGCGCTGGTCACGACCGCCGGCTTCCGCGATTCGATCGAGATGGCCTACGAGCATCGCTTCGATCAGTACGATCTCTATATGGAGCGGCCGGTTCCGCTGGCGCCGCGCTGGCTGCGGTTCGAGGCCGACGAGCGCATGGCGGCGGACGGCCAAGTCCTTAAGCCGTTGGACGAAACGGCGCTGCAGGCGCTCGCGACGGAGATCAAGGCGACGGGCATCGAAGCGCTCGCGGTCGTCTTCCTGCACAGCTACGTCAACCCGGCGCACGAACTGCGCGCGGGCGAAATCCTCGAAGCCGCGCTGCCGGGCGTGTCGATCACGCTCAGCCACAAGGTCTGCCCGGAGATCCGGGAATACGAGCGGACCTCGACCGCGCTCGCCAACGCCTATGTCCAGCCGCTCATGGCGGGCTACCTGAAGCGCCTCGCCGCCGGCCTCGCCGAAGCGGACGTTCGTTGCCCCCTCTTGCTGATGACGTCGGCGGGCGGCGTCGTCGATGTCGAATCGGCGCGGGCGGAGCCGGTGAGGCTGGTCGAATCCGGCCCCGCCGGCGGCGCGATCCTGGCTGCGGGCATTGCGGCGCAGCATGGCGCCGACCGCGCGCTCGCCTTCGACATGGGCGGGACGACGGCGAAGCTGACGCTGATCGACGACATGGCGCCGCAATATGCGCGGACATTCGAAGTTGCGCGCGCCCACCGCTTCCTGAAGGGCAGCGGCCTGCCGCTCCGCATTTCCGTC
>DAINCG010000161.1:7111-9789 GCA_036732525.1 Pseudomonadota bacterium
CCGTCGGACCGGACAGCGTCGGCGCGGCGCCGGGGCCGGTCGCCTATGGCCAGGGCGGCGACCTGCCGACCGTGACCGACGCCGACCTCGTCATGGGCAGGATCGACCCCGACGCCTTCGCCGGCGGACGCATCAAGCTGGACGCCGCGGGCGCGACGGCGGCCATCGTGCGGGACGTCGGCGAGCGCTCCGGCCTCGACGCGCTGCCGTCGGCGGCGGGCATCGGCGAGATCGTCGACGAGAACATGGCGAACGCCGCGCGCGTCCACGCTGTCGAAAACGGCAAGGACACCGAAGGCCGCACCATGATCGCCTTCGGCGGCGCCGCGCCCCTGCATGCCGCGCGCCTCGCCCAGAAGCTCGGCATCAAGCGCGTGATCGTGCCCAAGGGGGCCGGCGTCGGCTCCGCCTTCGGCTTCCTGGACGCGCCGATCGCCTATGAGGTGGCCCGCTCCCGCCTCGTACAGTTGAAGCATTTCGACGCGAACGGCCTCAACGCGCTCTTCCAGGAGATGCGGGACGAGGCTGAAGCGGTCGTGCGCCTCGGCGCGCCGGACGCGGACGGCCTGGTCGAGCGGCGCGTCGCCTACATGCGCTATCGCGGACAAGTCCATGAGATCGCCGTGCCGCTGGAGCCCGCGCGCTACGGCGCCGACGCTGCAGGCGGCGTTCGAGGCGGCCTACGCCGCCCTCTTCGGTCGGACCATTCCGAAGCTGGAGGTGGAGGCGATCACTTTCACCCTGGCGCTCGCGACCGAACGGCCGGCGCCGCAGAGGTTGGGGGATGTCCCGGCGGCGCCTCCGCCGGATCCGCTCGGCGCGCGCGACGTGTTCGATCCGGCGACGGGCGCCAGCCATGCGGCCCGGATCTACGCCCGCACCGCCATGGCGCCGGGCGCCGCCGTCGACGGCCCGGCGCTCGTCGTCGAGGACGAGACGACCACGGTCGTCCCGCCCGGTTTCCGCGCCGCTGTGAACGCCGGCGGCCATATCGTCCTGACCGCGAAGGAGGCGTGACCGACATGTCGCAAGCCACCCGCTCCAACGATGCCCAGTCCAATGTCGCCCAATCGAACGACGCCATGGCCCGCATTCGCTATCAGGTGATGTGGGACCGACTGCTGTCGGTCGTGGAAGAACAGGCGCAGACGCTGGTCCGCACCGCTTTCTCCACCTCGACGCGAGAGGCGGGCGACGTCTCCGCCGGCGTGTTCGGCCTCGAAGGCAAGATGCTGGCCCAGGCGGTCACGGGCACCCCCGGGCACATCAATTCGATGGCTCGCGCGGTCGTCCACTTCCTCCGCGAGTTTCCGGCGGAGACCATGAAGCCGGGCGACGCCTACATCACCAACGACCCCTGGATGGGCACCGGCCATCTGCACGACCTGACCGTCGTCTCGCCCTGCTACAAGGACGGGCGGATGGTGGCGCTGTTCGCCTGCACCAGCCATCTGGTCGACATCGGCGGCATCGGCCAGTCGCCTGACGGCCGGCAGGTCTATCACGAAGGCCTCTACATCCCGATCCTGCCGCTGATGCGCGACGGCAAGATGGAGGAATGGCTGCTGAAGCTGGTCCGCGCCAACGTGCGTGAGCCGATCCAGGTCGAAGGCGACATCTACGCGCTCGCCGCCTGCAACGAGACGGGCGCGCGCCGCCTGCTCGCCATGATGGACGAATACGGTCTCGACGACCTCGACGACCTCGGCCGCCACATCATCGACACCAGCCGCGCCGGCATGGCGGCGGCGATCGACAAGATGCCCAAGGGCGCTTGGACCGCGTCCATGCGGATCGACGGCTATGAGGAGCCGATCGATCTGGTCGCGACCCTGACCGTCGGGTCGGGCGAGATCGTCGTCGACTTCGAAGGTTCCTCCGGCGTCTCCGACCGGGGCATCAACTGCCCGATGTGCTACACGGAGGCCTACACTTCCTTCGGCGTGAAGTGCGTCGTCGCGCCGTCGATTCCGAACAACGCCGGCACGCTCGACGCGATCAAGGTGACGGCGCCGGAGAACACCATCGTCAACGCGCCGCATCCGGCGGCGGTGGTCGCCCGATCGACTATCGGGCACATGCTGCCCGACGTCGTCTTCGGCTGCATCGAGCAGGCCATGCCAGGCGTCGTGCCGGCCGAGGGCACCTCCAACCTCTGGACGATCAAGCTCGGCTCCGGCCACGGCATGACCGTCCGCGGCACGGGCCAGGCGACGGCCTTCATGGTGAATTCGTTCCACTCCGGCGGGGCCGGGGCCAGGCCGGCGCAGGACGGCCTTTCGGCGACGCCGTACCCCAGCGGCGTGCGCAACGTTCCGGTGGAGGCGACGGAGGCGATCACGCCGATCGTCGTCTGGCGGAAGGAGTTCCGCGCGGATTCGGGCGGCCCCGGCCGCCAGCGCGGCGGGCTCGGCCAAGTCATGGAGATCGAGAACCGGGAAGGCGCCCCCTTCGGCATCTTCGCGACGTTCGAGCGGGTGCATCACCCGCCGCGCGGCCGGGCCGGCGGCGACGCCGGCGCCAACGGCCGCATCCGCCTGGGCTCCGGGACGGATCTTCGCAACAAGGGCTTCCAGACCATCCCCGCAGGCGATCGATTGATCATCGAAATGCCCGGCGGCGGCGGCATCGGCGCGGCCCGGGAACGCGAGCCCGCTGCGGTCGCGCCCGACGTGAAG
>DAINCG010000162.1:0-6444 GCA_036732525.1 Pseudomonadota bacterium
CCGCCGCGGCCGCGCGCGCGTCGGCTTCCGCCTTGACGCGCGCTGCTTCGGCTTCCGCTTCGGCCTTCGCCTTGGCGCGGGCCTCGGCTTCCGCCTTGTTCCGCGCTTCCTCCGCGTCAAGCAGTTCGGCCGCGGACTGCGGCGCGCTGCTTGCCGTCGCCGTGGCGGCGGCGGGAGCCGCCGCGGCAGGGGCCACCGCCTGGCTCGGCGCCGGCCGACCGCCGGCGATCGTGGTGAACGGCTCGATCGGCAGCGGCTTCTGGCCCGGCACCGCGTCGATGCCGGTCGCGACGATCGAGACGCGCATCCGGCCTTCGAGGTCCGCATCCAATGTCGCGCCGAAGATGATGTTGGCGTCCTGGTCGACTTCTTCGCGGATCCGGTTCGCGGCGGCGTCGACCTCCAGCAGCGTCATGTCCTCGCCGCCGGTGATGTTGATCAGCACGCCGCGCGCGCCGTGCATCGAGATTTCGTCGAGCAGCGGGTTCGAGATCGCCGACTCCGCGGCCATGCGCGCGCGGTCCTCGCCTTCGGATTCGCCGGTGCCCATCATCGCCTTGCCCATTTCGGCCATGACGGTGCGGATGTCCGCGAAATCCAAATTGATCAGGCCCGGCATTACCATGAGGTCCGTCACGCCGCGCACGCCCGAATAGAGCACGTCGTCCGCCATCTGGAAGGCTTCGGCGAATGTCGTCCGCTCGTTCGCGATCCGGAACAGGTTCTGGTTCGGGATGATGATCAGCGTATCGACGTGCTTCGAAAGCTCTTCGATGCCCGTCTCCGCGATCTTCATGCGGTTGGCGCCTTCGAAGTGGAACGGCTTCGTCACGACGCCGACCGTCAGCACGCCGGCTTCGCGCGCCGCGCGGGCGATCACGGGTGCTGCGCCCGTGCCGGTGCCGCCGCCCATGCCGGCGGTGATGAAGACCATGTGGCTGTTCGACAGCCGCTCCAGGATTTCCTCGATCGCCTCTTCGGCGGCGGCGCGGCCGATATCCGGCCGAGCGCCCGCGCCGAGGCCGTGCGTCAGGCTGAGACCAAGCTGAATGCACTGGTCGGCGCTCGACATCTCCAACGCCTGAGCGTCGGTGTTCGCCACCAGGAATTCGACCCCGGTGAGGTTCGAGCGGATCATGTTGTTGACGGCGTTGCCGCCGGCGCCGCCGACGCCGACTACGGTGATTCTGGGCTTGAGATCCATTGTCGGCTCCGGCATCGAGATCTTCAGCTTCATGGGGTTCTCCCTTTCCCTAGGCGTTTCGCCTTGGGCTTCCCGCATAGCGCGGGAATGCCGTTTGCAAAACTCAGAAATGTTCCTTGAACCAAGCGCCAAGTCGTCCAAAGACACCACTGGCGCCACTAACTGCCGCTAATTGCGCAATATCTGCGGCTGCCGCATCACGCGCTGCATAGCGAAGAAGTCCGATCGCGACGGCGAATTGCGGGTCGCTCAAACGCTCGTCGAGACCCATCACGCCCGTAGGTCGACCGATTCGCGCGCGCTTGCCCATCACGCGGCCGGCCAGATCGCCGACGCCGTGCAGGTTGGCGCCGCCGCCGGTCAGAACGAGCGAGCCGCCGGACGCGCGCTCCAGGCCGGCGTCCTTGATGCGCTGCTGGATCATCTCGAACACCTCCTCCATGCGGACATGGATGACGCGGACGAGATCGGCCCGGGTCGCCGGCTGCGGTCCGATCGGACCTTCCTCGCCAATCGACGGCGCCGCAATCAGGCGATGTTCGTCGGAGGCGGCCGCGATGCAGCTGCCGTCGATCGCCTTCAGACGCTCGGCGTCGGCGAGCGGCGTGCGCAGCACCAGCGCGATGTCCTGCGTCACGGTCTGGCCGCCGACGGGAATCGAGTCCACGAAGATCGGCTTCTCGCCGCGAAAGATGGCGAAGCTTGCGGCGCCGCCGCCGATGTCGACGACCGTCGCCCCGAGTTCGGCTTCATCTGGCGTCAGCACGCCGAGGCCGGCGGCGTAGCCCGCGGCGACCAGGCCGTCGACCTCCAGGTGCGCCCTGGCGGCGGACGCCTCGACGCTCCGCGCCGGGCCTTCGTCGGCGCTGACGATATGCATCGCGACGCCGAGCTTCTCGCCGAACAGCCCACGCGGCTCGTCGACGCCGCGCGCGTCGTCGACCGAATACCCGAGCGGCAGCATGTGCAGCACCCGCCGGCCGGCGAGCGGCGCCTGCGACCGGGCGAGCTGCAACACCCGCTGCAGGTCCTGTTCGACGACAGCGCGGCCGCCGATCGACGTTTCGGCGTGACCGAGGCAGGAGAGCGCGCCGCCCCCCGCCATGCCGACGAAGACGCTGTCGATGCGCTCGTCGGCCATGGTCTCGGCTTCCTGGACGACTGCGGAGATGGCGGCGGTCGCGGCCTCCATATCCGTGATCACGCCCTTGCGCACGCCGGCGGACGCCTGGTGGCCGAAGCCAAGCAGGCGCGGTTTCCGGTCGCCGCCGATACGGGCGATGATGCACGCCATCTTCGTGCTGCCGATGTCGAGGATGGCGACGAGGCCTGTCGGAGGCCGCAGCAACGCTCTGGTCATCTTCCTCTAATTCCCCCTCACGCTCAGCTCTCGCGTCCGTTCTTCGCCTGCAGCGAAGCGGCGTCCGCGCCCGGCGCCAGTCGCACGATCAGGCGGTCGTCCAGCCTGAGGTCGATGGCGACGATGTCTTTCTCCAGAAGCCCGTGCTCCTGCTCCAGCAGGGCGAGCCGGGCGAGCGCCGCGCCGGGCGTCTCCGCCGGCAGGCGCACGTTGATGCGGTCGTCGATCCGAATGTTCCAGCGCCGCTCCGCGACCAGCACGGCCGCGGTCATGCGGCCGGCGATCAGCGGCTGCTCGCCGACAAGCCGGAATAGATCGACGGCCGCCAGATTGGCGCCTTCGCCGACCAGGATCGGCAGGCCGCCGAACCCGTCGGCCTTCACGCCCTTGATGACCGCGCCCTCCGCGTCGATGACGCTGAGTTCCCCTTGCCGCTGCCAGAGCGCGACCGGCATGCGCTCGGTCAGGCCGATGTGCACCTGGCTCGGATAGGCCACCGCGACGACGGCGTCCTTGATCCAGGGCAGGTCCAGCAGGCGCTCGCGCGCTGTTTCTGGATCGAACTCCAGGATCGGTTCGCCGCGGATCGCGCCGACGGCTTGAAGCACTTCCGCCCGGTCGGACCGGCGCAGGCCGTCGACCCAGACTTCGTCGATCTCGAAGCCGAGACGCATGGTCGCGAGCAACGCCTCCGAGCGCGCGCGCGCGGCGAAGCTGTTCGGCCCGCCTTCGCTCCAGACGATCCAGGCGGCGCCGGCGATCAGCCCGCCCAAGATTGCCCAGGGCGCCAGCACGAAGCCCAGATTGACCAGCCGCGCGAGCGTCAGCCGGCGCCGAAGGGGTTCAGGGTCCGCATCGGGCGTCCTCCACCATCCAGCGGACCAGAGCCGGGAAGTCGATGCCGGCGTTCTCCGCGATCTCCGGCACCAGCGACGTCTCCGTCATGCCGGGCTGCGTGTTGATCTCCAGCAGGTAGAGCCCTTCGGCGCCGGGTCGGCTGTCGTCCCAGCGGAAGTCGGCGCGGGTGACGCCCCGACAACCGAGCGCGTCGTGCGCCTCGACCGCGATCGCCTCGGCGCGGCGCAGCACCTCTGCCGGCGCGTCCTTCGGCTGCTCGTGATAGGACCCGCCGGGCGCATACTTGGCGTCGTAGTCGTAGAATTCCCGATCCGAGAGGATTTCGAGCGCGCCGAGCGGCTTGCCCGCCATAACAGCGACCGTGAGCTCGCGGCCGGGCACGAAGCGCTCGACCAGCGCCTCCGAGCCGAACGACCAGGTGGTGAGCGGCGGCCGATTGTCCCCTTCCCTGACGATGGTGACGCCGACGCTGGAACCTTGCCGCGTCGGCTTCACCACGTAAGGCGCCGGGTAGACGTCATGCGCGGCGGAGAGCGGCGCCACCTCGCCGTCGGGCACCTGGATGCCGCGCGACCGGAAGACGGCGCGGGCGGCCGGCTTGTCCATCGCAAGCGCTGAGGCCAGCACGCCCGAGTGGGTATAGGGCAGGCCCAGCAGCTCCAGGAAACCCTGGATGCAGCCGTCTTCCCCGTATTGCCCGTGCAGCGCGTTGAAGGCGACGTCGGGACGCGGCGTCAGCGCGGCGAGCAGCGCTTCTACGCCGCCGCCGTTCACGTCGACCTCCTCGACCGTGAAACCGGCCGCGCGGAGCGCGCCGGCGCAGGCCGCGCCGGAGGCCAGCGACACTTCGCGTTCCGCCGAACGGCCGCCCATCAGGACTGCGACGCGGGTCAAGACTTGCTCTCCCGGCCGATGCGCTTGATCTCCCACTGCAGATCGACGCCGGTCTTCTCGCGCACGCGGCGGCGCACCGTTTCGCCGAGCGTCTCGATGTCGTCGGCCGTCGCCCCGTCTTCCGCGATCAGGAAGTTGCAGTGCTTCTCGGAGACGTGGGCGTGGCCGACCCTGAGGCCGCGACAGCCCGCGGCGTCGATCAGTTCCCAGGCCCTGGCGCCCGGCGGATTGCGGAAGGTGCTGCCGCCCGTGCGTGTGCGGAGCGGCTGGCTGGCCTCTCGCGCCGCCTGCACGTCGAGCAGCCGCGCGCGGACCGCGTCCGGCTTGTCGGGCGTTCCCTGGAAGACCGCGCGCACAACGATGTCGTCCGCCGCGAGGTCGGAATGTCGATATGAGAGGCCGAGTTCGGCCGCTGTCAGGGTCCGGCGTCGGCCGTCGCGTCCGACGACCTCCGCCTCGACCAGCGCCTCGCGCGTCTCGCCGCCATAGGCGCCGGCATTCATGCGCACCGCGCCGCCGACGGAGCCCGGCACGCCCGACAGGAACTCGAGTCCGGCGAGACCAGCGTCGGCCGCCAGGCGCGCGACGTTGGCCGAGAGCGCGCCGGCGCCCGCAACGACGCGGTCGCCTTCGACCCGGATCTCGGCAAAGGGACCGCGGAGCAGCACGACGACGCCCTCGACGCCGCCCTCGCGGACAATCACGTTGGAGCCGACGCCGAGCGGCCAGACCGGGATGTCCGGCGCGAGCGCCGCCAGGAAGTCCGCGAGGTCGTCGACGTCCGCCGGGCGGAACAAGACGTCGGCGGCGCCGCCGACACGGAACCAGGTGTAGCGTGCGAGCGGCGCATCAAACGCGATGCGGCCGCGTGCGGTCGGCAGCGTCTCGGGCGGCAGGGCGGCGGCGGCCATCATGCCGTCCCGCCCGCGGCGAAGGCCGCTTCCAGCTGCTGCGGCAGGGCGGCCGCCCAGCGCGTGATGGTGCCGGCGCCCAGGCAGATGACGTAGTCGCCGGGCGCCGCGTCCGCGGCGATCGCGCCGGCCAGTTCGTTCTCGTCGGCGATCGTCACGACCGACTTGTGGCCGTGCGCGATCAGACCCTTGGCCAGCGCCTCGGCGTCGACGCCGGGCAACGGCGCCTCGCCTGCCGGGTAGACCGGCGCGACGATCACCCGATCGGCATCGTTGAAGCAGGTGCAGAACCCGTCCAGCAGGTCCTTCAGTCGGCTGTAGCGGTGGGGCTGCATGACGGCGACGACCTTGCCGGGCGCCACGCTGCGGGCGGCGGCCAGCACGGCGGCGATCTCGACCGGGTGGTGGCCATAGTCGTCGATCACGACGACGCCGTTCGCCTCGCCGGTCTTGGTGAAGCGCCGCTTGACGCCGCCGAAGGCCGCGAGACCGCGCCGGATTTGGGCGTCCGGCACGCCGAGCTCCAGAGCAATCGCGACCGCGACCAGCGCGTTCTGGGCGTTGTGCCGTCCGAACATCGGCAGCTCCAGGCCGCCGATGCGGACGTCCTCGCGGCTGCCGGGCAGGCGCGCTACGACGTCGAAGCGCGCGCCTTCGGGACCGAGGTTGACGTTTTCCGCCCGGACGTCGGCCTGCGGATTGAAGCCATAGGTGATGATGCGGCGGTCGCGCACCGCAGCCGTCAGCGCCTGGGCTTCCGGGTGGTCGGCGCAGACGACGGCGAAGCCGTAGAAGGGAATGTTCTCGATGAACGTGCGGTAGGCCGCGCGCACCGCATCGAACGAGCCCCAATGGTCCAGGTGCTCGGGATCGACGTTGGTCACGACCGCGACGGTCGATGGCAGCTTCAGGAAGGCGCCGTCGCTCTCGTCGGCCTCGACGACCATCCAATCGCCGCCGCCGAGATAGGCGTTGGCGCCGAGGGCGTTGATGATGCCGCCGTTGATGACGGTCGGGTCCATGCCGGCTTCGGCCAGGACCGCCGCGACCAGCGAGGTCGTCGTCGTCTTGCCATGGGTGCCGCCGATCGCGATGGCGGACTTCAAGCGCATCAGTTCGGCCAGCATCTCCGCCCGGCGCACGACCGGCACGCGGCGGGCGCGGGCGGCGTCCACCTCCGGATTGCCCGGCCGGATCGCGGTCGAGACGACGACGAC
>DAINCG010000162.1:6454-6950 GCA_036732525.1 Pseudomonadota bacterium
GCCTCCCCGATGTTCGCCGCGGCGTGGCCGATCGCGACCTCGACGCCAAGACCGCGCAGGCGCTCCACCGTCGGACCTTCGGCGACGTCCGATCCCTGGACCTTGTAGCCGAGATTGCGCAGCACCTCGGCGATGCCGCTCATGCCGATGCCGCCGATGCCGACGAAATGGATGGGACCGATGTCGAGCGGGATGCGGTTCATGCGGCGAGCCCCCGCAGGACCGTCCGCGCGCTCTGCTCCGCGCCGCTCACGACAGATTCGATCAGGTCGGCGAGCGCGGCCGCGGCTTCCGGACGCGCGACGCCGCGCGCGGCCCGCGCCGCCGCCACAAGTCCTTCACCGTCGCCAAGCGCGGTTTCGAGGCGCGCCGCAACGGATTCCGGCGTCGCTTCCGCTTCCGACATGCGCCACGCCGCACCGGCGGCGACCAGCGCTTCGGCGTTCGCGGTCTGGTGGTCGTCCATCGCATGCGGATAGGGCACCAGAATGGCGGG
>DAINCG010000162.1:6989-9733 GCA_036732525.1 Pseudomonadota bacterium
CGAAGCGCCGGCGCGCGCGACGACCAGATGCGCGGCTGCGAGCCGGGCCGGCATGTCGTCGAAGAACGTCTTGAGGTCGGCTTCGATTCCCGCTTCGGCATAGGCGGCCGCGACGCGCTCCAGGTCTTCCGGGCGGGACTGCTGCACGACGCGGACGCGCCGGCGCAGGCTTTCGGAAAGCCCCGCGATGGCGGCCGGCGTCACGTCGCTCAGCACGCGCGCGCCCTGGCTGCCGCCGAAAATCAGCAGATTGACCGGGCCGTCATCGGCGGGCGGCAGATAGTCCGCAGCGCCGACGGCGGCGATCGCCGGCCGGACCGGGTTGCCGACGAAGCGGCCCTGGTCGGCGGGCACGCCGACGACCTTCGGAAACGCCGTCGCGATCGGCCCGACGCGGCCGGCGATGCGCCGATTGACCCGGCCGAGCACCGCGTTCTGCTCGTGCAGAACCGTCGGCCGGCCCAGCAGGAAGGCGGCCAGCATGGTCGGCAGGCTCGGGAAGCCGCCGAAGCCAACCACGACGTCGGCGCGCGTGCGCCGGAGCAGCGACGTGGCCTGCAGCACGCCGAGCGCGATCTTGGCGAGCCCCTTGAGTTTCGCCAGCGGACCGCCGGACAGGTTCGCGGCGGCGACGGTCGCCGTCTCGACGTCGCCTTCGAAGCGCCGGCCCCGCCGGTCGGTCGCCATGACGACGCGAACGCCGCGCGCCGCGAGCGCTTCGGCAGCGGCGAGCGCGGGGAAGACGTGGCCGCCCGTGCCGCCGGCGGCCAGAACGACGGTGCGACGGGCGCTCATTCGAAGCCTCCGTGGTTGGCGCGTTTCCGCGTGAGCGCAAGGGCGAAACCCATGCCGATCGCGATCGCGAACAAGGAGGAGCCGCCATAGCTGACGAACGGCAGCGTCATGCCCTTGGTCGGGATCAGCGCCAGGGTGGAGCCGAGGTTGACCAGCGCCTGCGCGCCGAAGAGGGACGCGAGGCCGCCGACGGCGAGCATGGCGAAGAGGTCGCCGTCCGAGAGGGCCTTGAAGAGCGCGCGCAGCACGATGAAGGCGAAGACTGCGATGATGAACAGGCAGGCGATCAGCCCGAACTCCTCCCCCGCGACGGCGAAGATGAAGTCGGAGTGCGCGTCCGGCAGCGCGCCCTTGATGACGCCGTCGCCGGGGCCGCGCCCGACCAGGCCGCCCGCGCGGAAGGCGTTCAGCGACATGTCGATCTGGTAGGTGTCGCCAGCCGCGGGATCGAGGAAGCGGTTCACCCGGTCGGTGACGTGCGGCACATATAGGTAGGCGAGACCGAACCCGCCGATGGCCGCGCCCGCCATCAGCCCGGCGACCCAGAGCGAGACGCCGGCGATGAATATCTGCGCGCAGAAGACCACCGTCATGACGACGGACGTGCCGACGTCCGGCTGGATCGCCGTCAGTCCGAGCGGCGCGCCGAACACCAGAAGCGCCGCCGCCAGGTAGCCATAGCTCCCGCGTCGGCGATACTGCGTCAGCATCCAGGCGGCGAGCACGGCCATGGCCGGCTTGGCGAACTCGGACGCCTGCAGCGAGAAGCCGCCGAGCGGAATCCAGCGCCGCGCGCCCTTGATCTCGACGCCGACGACCATGGTCGCCGCGAGCGCCACGACCGCGCCGCACAGCAAAAGCAGCGCGGCCATCCGCGTCTGCCTGGGCGTCATCAGCGAACAGCCGATCATCAGCGCGGCCGCGAGCGGCAACAGCAGCAGGTGCCGCTTCACGAAATGGAAGGTCGGCGCGTCGATGCGCTCCGCCACGCCGGGGCTGGCGATGATCACCAGCACCAGGCCGATCGCCATCAGCCCGAGCAAGGCCGCCAGCAGCGACCGGTCGACCGTCCACCACCAGCGGCCGACGACGGTGTTGTCTCCGCGCGCGATTCCGATCATGCGGCGGCTCCCTGGGGCTGCGGCGGCGCGAGTCCCTTAACCAGGCGGCGGAAGATATCGCCGCGCGCCTCGTAGCTCTGGAACTGGTCGAAGGAGGCGCAGGCCGGCGACAGCAGCACCGCGGAGGGCGACGGGTCGGCCTGCGCGTCCACGTGGGCGGCCCGAAGCGCCGCTTCGAGCGTGCCGGCTTCGATCGTCCGAAGTCGCGGCGCCATCCGGGCAAGTTGCGCGCGGAAGGCCGGCGCCGCCTTGCCGATCAGATACGCCGCCTGAATGCGGTCCAGCCACGGCTCGACGCCGGCGAGGCCGCCGTCCTTCGCCTCGCCGCCGGCGATCCAGTATATGCGCGGAAAGCTGTCGAGCGCCCGGGTGGCAGCCGGCGCGTTGGTCGCCTTCGAGTCGTTGACATAGGCGACATGGCCCATCGTCCGCACCAGTTCCTGGCGATGCGGCAGGCCGCCGAAGGTCTTGAGGGCCGGCAGCACGCGGTCGCGCGCGACGCCGAGCGCGTCCAGCGCAGCAAGCGCCGCTGCGGCGTTCTGACGGTTGTGGCGTCCGCGCAAAGCCGGCCCAAGGTCGTCCGGCAGGTCGGCGTCCGCGGTGATCGGCAGCACCCGGCGACGCCCTTCGAGCCGCGCCTGGAGCCAGCGGCCGTGCGCGTCGTCGACGCCGACGACGGCTGCGCCCTCGCCTTCGAAAATCCGCCGCTTCGCCGCCGCATAACCGTGCAGGCCGGCATGGCGGTCGAGGTGATCCGGTTCCAGGTTCAGGAAGACGGCGACGTCGAAGCGCGGCCGCGGCGTCAGCTCGAGTTGGTAGGAGGAGAGC